>JAEWYA010000161.1 GCA_023395775.1 Bacillota bacterium | reverse complement strand
GATGCAGTGTTTCCATGACCTATCACTCCGCCAACGGACGGCTGATGTGTCACTACTGTGGGCATTCCCAGCGCTCCAGCGATACCTGCCCGGAGTGCGGCGGCATCATGAAGCACATCGGGGCCGGGACCCAGCGGGTGGAGGAGGAGCTGAGGGACCTGTTTCCCGGCGTCGGCGTCCTGCGGATGGACGCGGACACCGCCGGTGGGAACCACGAAAAGCTGCTGAGCCGGTTTAGAAATGAGCAGATTCCCATCCTTTTGGGAACTCAAATGGTGGCCAAGGGGCTGGATTTTGAAAATGTGACGCTGGTGGGCGTACTCAGCGCCGATTCGTCGCTGTATCTGGACAACTACCGCGCCGCCGAGCGGACCTTCAGCCTGCTGACACAGGTGGTTGGCCGGGCGGGACGCGGCGCGAAGCGGGGCCGGGCGGTGATTCAGACCTACACCCCCGGAAACGAGGTCATTCAAAGTGCCGCGCAGCAGGATTACGAACGGTTTTATGAAAGTGAGATCGCCATGCGGCGCATCCGGCGCTATCCGCCTTTCGCGGACCTTTTTACACTCACCGTCTCCGGTGGGGACGAGGGCGCGGTGCTCCGGGCGGCGGCATCCCTGAGGGACGAGCTGCGAGAGCTGATGGCGGACGAGGCGGTGCGCAATACGGAACCGGAGATCCTCGGTCCGGCCCCCGCGCCGGTGCTGAAGGTCAACAACCGTTTTCGCTACCGGATATTTCTGTCCGGTAAAAACGATAAGCCCACCCGGGAACGGGTGGCATGGCTGCTGCGACAGTTTGGAAAGCGGCGGGAAAACCGAGGGCTGAGTCTGTTTGCAGACTGCAACGCGATGGATTGATCGTAATTTTAATTGGGAGGTCAACGCAATGGCTTTGAGAAAAATTGTAGAGGTGGGCGATGAGTGCCTGCTGAAAAAATGCCGCCCCGTGATGGAGTTCAACAGGCATCTCCATGAGCTGCTGGACGACATGGCGGAAACGCTGACCGATGCCGGCGGCGCCGGTCTCGCCGCGCCGCAGGTGGGAGTTCTGCGCCGGGCGTGCCTGGTACTGGACGAAGATTCGGATGAGTATATCGAGCTGATAAACCCGGAGATCATTGCCCGGAGCGGCGAGCAGACCGGCCTTGAGGGATGCCTGAGTCTGCCTGGAAAGTGGGGAATTGTCACCCGGCCAAACGTGGTGCGGGTCCGGGCGCAGGACCGGGACGGTCAGTGGTTCGAGGCGGAGGGCGAGGGTTTGACCGCCCGTGCGTTCTGTCATGAGATCGATCATCTGGACGGGCACCTGTTCTCCGAGCACGTGGACCACTTCCTCTCCGACGAGGAGCTGGAGACGTATATGGAAAATGAGGAATCCGGGGCTGACGGGGAAGACGGAGAGACAAAGGAGTAACGCCCATGCGCATATTATTTATGGGGACCCCGGAGTTT
The DNA here is from genome assembly GCA_023395775.1 of Bacillota bacterium. GTDB lineage: Bacteria > Bacillota > Clostridia > Oscillospirales > Oscillospiraceae > Oscillibacter. Next base: position 1,959 of record JAEWYA010000161.1, on the reverse strand, counting down.
GCCGTGGCCTCCCTGAAGCGGCTGGTGGAGGACGGGCATACTATATGCGGCGTCATTACCCAGCCTGACAAGCCAAAAAACCGAGGAATGAAGCTGATTCCAACTCCTGTAAAGGAATGTGCCATGTCATACGGAATTTCCGTTTTCCAGCCGCTGAAGGCGCGGGACGGCGAGGCCATGGGCATTGTGCGGCAGCTGGAACCGGAGCTGATCGTGGTGGCGGCCTACGGTAAGATTTTGTCGGAAGACCTGCTGAACTATCCGAAATACGGCTCCATCAACGTCCACTCGTCGCTTCTGCCCAAGTACCGGGGTGCGGCCCCCATCAACTGGGTAATTTTGAACGGAGAGGCGGAAACCGGCGTCTCCATCATGTATATGGCAGCCGCGCTGGACGCGGGAGACGTGATTACGCAGGTGAGGACTCCCATTGGTCCGGACGAGGACGCGCAGGCTCTGACTGTTCGACTTGCCATGCTGGGAGCGGAGGCACTGAGCGGAGCCGTGATGGCGCTGGCAAACGGCTCCGCCGACCGGACGCCCCAGGACGAAAGCGCGTTCACTTATGCGCCCATGCTGTCCCGGGAGCTGTCGCCCATCGACTGGACAAGGAGCGCCCACGCCGTCAATTGCCAGATTCGCGGCCTGATTCCCTGGCCCGCCGCGTCTACCGACGCCATTGCCAACCAGCCTATGAAAATTTTTCACTCCGTGGAGACGGGGGAGGACACCTCGGCACAGCCGGGTACCGTACTCTCCGCTGACAAGCGGGGAATTTCTGTGGCCTGTGGAGATGGCAAGGTTTTATGCTTGACAGAAATACAGGTTACCGGCGGCAAGCGGATGTCCGCTGCGGACTATCTGCGGGGTCATCCTATCCAACTTTGAAACGAGGAATTTGATGCAAAACAATTACGCTTATTTTTTCGCAAACAATTTTTACTGGATTCTGCTGATTCCGGTGTTTCTCCTGTCCCTGTACGCGCAGGCGCAGATCTCCGGCAATTTCAGCCGGTACAGCGCGGTGAACAACCGCCGCCACATCACCGGCGCGCAGGCCGCGGAGGCAGTCCTGCGGGCCCACGGCGTCACCGGCGTTGCGATCTATCAGACCCGGGGCCGTCTCACCGACCACTATGACCCCAGGGACAACGCCATCTACCTGTCTGAGAACGTATACGGCGCTCCCACGGTGGCGGCGGTGGGCGTAGCCTGCCACGAGGCGGGGCACGCCGTGCAGTACGCCGAGGGGTACGGCCCCGTGCGGCTGCGCAGCGTCATCATCCCGGTCACCAACATCGGCTCCAGATTTTCCTTCATTCTGCTGCTGATCGGTCTTTTCATGTACAGCCAGACGCTGTTTCTGGCGGGCATCATTCTGTTCGGCTTCACCACATTCTTTCAGCTGGTGACGTTGCCGGTGGAATTCAACGCCTCCGCCCGGGCCATCGAGACCATTGAGGGACAGGGCCTTTTGGAGGACGATGAGCTGTTGGGCGCGAAAAGGGTGCTGCGGGCCGCGGCGCTGACTTACGTTGCGGCGCTTCTGACCAGCCTGTTGCAGCTCATGCGGTTTGTTGCAATCTTTGCCGCCCGGGGCGGCGGCGGAAATCGCCGGGGAGGCGGCCGGTGAGCGCCCGGGATACCGCGCTGCGGGTGCTGAGCGCCGTTTCAGGGGCCTCCGCCTGGGCGGACGCCAGCCTGAAGGCCCAGCTCCAGCGGGACGGCCTTTCCGGCGCGGACGCCGCGCTGGCCACCCGCATTGTCTACGGTGTTTTGCAAAACCGCGCGCTGCTTGATTTTTATCTGGGAGCCTACTGCTCCCAGAAGGTTGGCCATTTGCAGCCGCCCCTGACCGACATTCTGCGCATCGGCGCGTATCAGATCCTGTTTTTGGACAAGGTGCCGGACCGGGCTGCGGTAAACGAGTCTGTGGAGCTGGCGAAGAAAAACGGCAGG
>JAEWYA010000157.1 GCA_023395775.1 Bacillota bacterium | reverse complement strand
TCGGCGACGAGTCCGGCGAGCTGGAATTCTGCCACAACCCGTTCTCCATGCCCTCCGGAGGGCTGGACGTGCTTCTCAAGGCTGAGGCGGGTGAGATTGACCCTCTCAGCATCACGGCAGACCAGTACGACCTGGTGTGCAACGGCGTGGAACTCTCCTCCGGCGCAGTGCGGAACCATGACCCGGAGATCATGGTCAAGGCTTTTGAACTGGTGCGTCTGGGCGAGGACGATGTGAAGGCCAAATTCCCCGCCATGTACAACGCGTTCTGCTACGGCGCGCCCCCCCACGCGGGCATTGCCCCCGGCTTGGACCGGATGGTCATGCTGCTGGCGGGCGAGGACTCTATCCGGGAGATCATCCCCTTCCCCATGAACAAGAACGCACAGGATGTGATGATGGACGCCCCCGGTGCCGTCACCCAAAAACAGCTGGACGAGCTGCACATTGCTCTGGTAAAGCCGGAGGCCTAAAGCACAAACGTGCGCTTTCCGTGCGAGGAGGTTTTATGAGACGCTTGCTCTGTTCCCTACTGGCCGCGGCCAGCCTGTTTTGTCTGACTTCCTGCACTGCGCAGCCTCCGGCGGCTTCTTCGGGCTCCTCCCCTGCGGAGAGCGCCGGTTCCGCCGCTGGCTCCGGCAATGGCGCAGCGGCCTCGTCCGCTCCCGTTCAAACCAGCGAGGAACGGGCGGAGGCGGAGACATCCCAGATGACGCTTGAGGAAAAGGTAGGCCAACTGTTTTTTGCCCGGGTCCCGGAGACGGACGCGGCGGCGGACGTCTCCGCCTATCATCTGGGGGGCTACATCCTCTTTGGCCGGGACACCAACGGCAAAACCGCCAACGAGATTATCCAGACGATCAACAGCTATCAGGAGGCCGCCAGTATTCCCTTACTTATCGGCGTGGACGAGGAGGGCGGCACCGTGGTGCGCGTCTCCTCCAACCCCAATATCCGCTCGGAAAAATTTCGCTCACCCCATCAGCTCTACGCCGGCGGCGGTATGGACGCCGTGGTGAAGGATACCCGCGAAAAGGATGTATTGCTCAAAGCGCTGGGCTTCAACGTAAACCTGTCCCCAGTGTGCGACGTATCCATCGACCCCAACGACTTTATCTATGACCGTGCTTTCGGTCAGGACGCATCCCAGACCCGGGACTTTGTGGCCACGGTGACAGAGGCCATGGCGGCCGATACCATGGGCTGTGTCCTCAAGCACTTCCCCGGCTATGGGAACAACGCAGACACCCATACCGGCATCGCCGTGGATGAGCGGCCTTTGGAAACCTTTGAAAGCTCCGATTTTCTCCCCTTTACCGCGGGCTTGCAGGGCGGCGGGGAACTGGGCGCGGTGCTGGTCTCCCACAACATCGTCAAGTGTATAGACCCGGACCTGCCCGCCTCCCTCTCCCCCGCCGTTCACCAAAAGCTCCGGGATTTGATGGCGCAGGTGGGAGCTGAAAACAACGTGGTCATGACCGATGATCTGGTGATGGACGCCGTATAGGCCTATGCGGACAGCGGTAGCGTGGCGGTCATGGCGATTCAGGCCGGAAACGACCTGCTGATTGCCACGGACTATCGCCAGCAGATTCCGCAGGTCATTTCCGCCGTGGAGGGCGGGACGCTGGACGAAGCACCCATTAACGACGCCTGTATACGGGTTCTCCAGTGGAAAATGGCTCTGGGGCTGGTATAAGAAACCCTTTTATAACTTCTTCCGTCTTAAAAGTGAAGCCGCCCGGTTTTGGAAGGCCGGGCGGCAAAACTGTGCAGGAAAAGAAGGAGGTCTCTTATGAGATTTCAGAAAAAGCGGATGCACTTGGCGGCGCTGCTCCTGACCCTGACCGCTCTGCTCTCCATCCCCACCCTTGCGGACAGCGGACCAAAGCCCCAATTGATTGTCCGGATGGAAAACGGTCCGGAGGAACCCTATTACCTCGATCTACTGGCGGAGGGAGACCCGGACCCGAAGTATCTGAACGACAGTCTGGACTGGAATTATCCGGAAGAAGAACGCGCCGCGCTGGACCCGGAGCTGCTGCAAGCGCTGCGAAGCGCCGTCCCGGAGGGGTGGCATGCCTGCGTCGCCCAGGGAAACCAGGGATACCCCATCTATGCAAAGATGACTGGAGATGGCGGCATCCACACCTTCCGCTATGTGGGCGTACCGGACACCTACCGGGTGATCGTAGTCACCAAAAGCGGCGAAAGCTGGGTTTCGGAACCCTTGACGCGACACGCGCTTCAATGCTCCGCCACGGTGGACTGGGCGAAAAAGACGCTCACCGCACCGCCGGCCTGGGTGGGATATGTGCTGCAATTTTTGGCCACCTGCGTGCCTACCTTGGTTATCGAAGCGCTAATACTTCTTCTGTACGGCTACAAATGGGAAACCAGCTGGAAACCGTTCCTCGCCGTCAATCTCGTCACGCAGGGGGCACTGGGCCTGTATTTTAGTGTAAATATCGTCCCGCACGGGATTGGCTTCTGGTATTTATTGTTATTCTTTCCGGCGGAGGTTGCCGTGGCCATAGCGGAAGCCCTTGTGTACCGCCGGTACCTCACAAGCCAGGGCAAAGCCAACGCCGTGTTCTACGGACTGACTGCCAACGCCGTCAGCGCCGTGTTGGGCTTCATTCTGGCGGAACCGGTGTGGCGGTTCGTAGTATCCATTTCTTGAGGAATAAACGCCAATTAGCCAGCGGCACCTTAAATGCGGAAAGGAAGTTTTCCCCATGGAAACAGAAAAGCTCTATTACGCCGACCCTTTTCTAAGGGATTTTACCGCGAAGGTTCTCTCCTGTGACCAGTTGAAATCCGGCTGTGCAGTGGTTCTGGACCGGACCGCTTTCTATCCCGAAGGCGGCGGACAGCCCGCTGATCAGGGAACGCTTGACGGCGTGAACGTTCTAGATGTTCACGAAAAAAACGGCCAAGTTTTCCACATTTGTGAAAACCCGGTGGAGATTGGGGAAACCGTGACGGGGCACATTGATTGGACCCGCCGGTTCGACCACATGCAGCAGCACTCCGGCGAACACATTCTAAGCGGCATTCTCTGTGAAGCCTATCACTGCGACAACGTTGGCTTCCACTTAGGCGCCGACACGGTCACCATTGACTATAATACCGATATCACCTGGGAACAGGCCCTGGAGGCGGAGCGCCGGGCCAACGACTACATCTATGCGGACGTTCCGATTGAAATCACCTATCCCTCCCGGGAGGAGCTGAAGTCTATCGACTACCGCTCCAAAAAGGAGCTGACCGGACAGGTCCGCATCGTGCGCTTTCCCGGCGCGGACTGCTGCGCCTGCTGCGGGACCCACGTACTGCGGTCCGGGCAGGTGGGTCTTATTAAAATTCTGTCCTGCCAAAAGTTCCGGGACGGCGTCCGCATGGAGATTCTCTGCGGGCGGCGGGCGCTGGATTACCTTTCAAAAACCTGGGAACAAAACCGGGCGGTGGGCCAGCGGCTCAGCGTGAAGATTTTTGATACCGCCGCAGCGGTAGAACGTCTGGAAGCGGAACTGAATGATGCCAAAGCCCGGCAGACCCAATTGGAAGACGAGCTGTTCGCCCGCGTGGCCGCGGAACAGACCGACAAAGGGGACGTGGTCCTGTTCCGGTCCTCCCTGCGGACGGACGGCGTGCGGAAGCTGGCGGACGCGGTGAGCCGGGCCTGCGGGGGCCTTGCGGCAGTGTTTGCAGGGGAAGATGGACAGTATCAATACGCGCTCATCCGCGCTGACGGCGGGGATATCTCCTCTCTTGTCAAGGACCTGAACACGGCTCTTCGGGGCCGGGGCGGCGGACGAAATGGTTTTGCGCAGGGCTTTGTCCAATCCGGCAAGGCGGAGATCGAGGCGTTTTTCGAGGCGTTCCGCCGAGAAT
>JAEWYA010000139.1 GCA_023395775.1 Bacillota bacterium | reverse complement strand
ACGCTGGGAATGACCGCCACGTGGTTGCGGGCGCCCACCTGTCCGTCGGGGCGGACATATCCCATAAAGGTATCACCCATGTTATTTTTCCCCCTTTCCCCAGTCACCCCGGCCGCGCATGCTGTCCAGGTTTTGAACGTGGACGTGCTCTCCGGCCCGGATGTTTCTGGTGGCGATGCCGATCTCTTCTCCGTACTTGATAATCAGCTGACCCAGGGAAATGTCCTGGATGGCAATTTTGTGGCCGTAGGGTACATCCGACAGAACTCGGAGGACCTCCCGGCGGCCGGACTTGTCTTGCACCTCCACCTCGCTTCCGCTGAACACTCCGTTGGCAAACAGGGTGGCAACATTGTCCTTGTCGTGTACCTTTAGGGCAATTTTCCGTTCACTCATACCGACACTTCCTTTTGTGAGACGGCCAGCACGGACACGCCGTCCGGAATGACCACTACGCCGGCGCTCTCACCCTTGAGACGATACGCGAGAGCGAGGGCCTCGTCAGGGGTGGAGGCGGGGATCATGTTGGCTCTGCGGACCAGGTCATGGTCCAGATAAGTGGTCACCAGGATGACCGGGTGCTTTTTCAAGATGCGCGCGTAGATTTGGGGACACCACTGTTCGGGAATGGTCTGTTCCGGTGGAATGGCGGAGAGGTAGGCCTCAATTTCTTCCGGCGTACCCAGAGTGATGAGCCGTTCAAAATTGGTGCCGCCCATGCCGTCTACGCAGGAGCAGACCATAATAATGACCCCTTCCTCGGCGCAGCAGGCCTCGGCGGTGGCCACGGCCTTGGGGGACTGGTAGAGATTCTGATCCAGCGGGTAGCCGCCGTTGGAGGTAACTACGATGTCCCCCTGCACTGCGGGGCACTGGGACTGACCGCGAATAAAATCCACGCCGGCGCTGTGGGCTGCCTCCAGGTCGCCTGCAAAGGCGGCCACAATGTTTTTCCGCTCCCCCAGGGCTACGTTCAAAATGAACTGCACGTTGACCCGCCGGGCGGCGGCAATCATATCCTCGTGGATGGGGTTGTGCTCCAAAACGCCGGTCTTGGCCCAGGGACTGGAGATCGCGCGGAAGGAATGGTTTTCATTGACGGTTTTCTCCGCGCAGATGCCGGGGAGAATGCTCTTGCGGCCGCCGGAGAAGCCCGCAAAAAAGTGTGGCTCGATAAAGCCCTCGCATACCAACAAATCACACGTCACCGCCAGTCGGTTGACAAAAAACCCGGCGCCCGAGGGAAGCAGGCCCAGATCCGCAAAGTCCTCCGGGCGGAAGGCGTTGTTGACCACGATCGTCTCATGGTCCACGATTTCGTCGCCGAACATCTTTCGCTGCTCGGCTTCGGTAGTGGGGCGGTGCAGCCCGGTGGCAATGAGGATGGTGATCTCCGCATGGGGATTGCCCGCGCGGATTTCAGACAAAAGAATGGGCAGGGTAATCCGGCTGGGAACCGCACGGGTATGGTCGCTGGTCACCAGGACCACACGATCTTTTCCAGCGGCCAGTTCCCGCAGCGGCTTGCTTCCGATGGGATGGGCCAGCGCCTCGCGGACCAGGTCGGCCTCGCTCTTTTCAGGGGTGCATTCCTGCATTCGGGCGGTGAGCACCCCCCGCAGATTTGTTTCCTCCACATGAAGGGGGAGTGTGGTGTTATAGTATGGAATTTGAAATTCTTTCATAACGGTCCTCCAATATCGGGGGTGAGGTATGTTATGGCAAAACGGCCGCCGAAAGGTGGGCGTATTGCCGCAGAGAGGGAAAAGAGAGGAATTTTATTGTGCAGCGGGAACGTATTGGTTGACCTCAGTGTGCATGAGAGCGGTCTCGATGGCAAAATCAGACAGCTCCTGGCCCAGGCCGGGACGATCGGGAATGATGTATTTGCCGTTGACGGGCTGCATCTCATATTTGCCCAGCTTATTGATACACTCCTGGGTTGTGCGGAAGTGATGCTCATGGATCGCGAAGTTGGGGATGGCGGCCTCCAGCTGGAGGGACGCGGCGTTGGTGATGACGGCGCCGGCCACATGGACCTGGACCCGGGCGTCAAAGACGTGCGCCATGTCTGCAATCTTCTTCAGCTCGGTGATGCCGCCGCGGTTGCAGGCGTCCGGCTGAATAAGCTGGACGGAGTTGTCCTTAAAGAAGTTGTAGTAGCCCCAGCGGGAGTAAATGCGCTCACCGGCAGCCAGGGGGGTGCGCACCCGCTGGTGCAGCTCCTTCATCATTTCGGGGTTCAGCATGGAGACTGGCTCTTCATAGGCCATCATGTCGTACTTGTCACACAGCTCACCGATGCGGATGGCGGAGTTCAGATCGGTTTGGCAGTGGTTCTCCACAATGATGTCTACATCGGGGAACTCCTCCCGGATGGCGGCCATGCGGCCTTCCACTTGGCGGTACAGCTTGCGGTCGGGGAAGCCCTCCTTGGACAGATGGGGGATCTTCTTGGCGTTTTCATCATAGGTGGTAAAGTCAATCTTCACCGCGTCGTAGCCCTCGCTCACCGCGTGGCGGACGATGTCCACATACTC
>JAEWYA010000123.1 GCA_023395775.1 Bacillota bacterium | reverse complement strand
CCAGCGAATCTATACTGCGAACCCCGGCGGTCTGCCGCCGGCCATGTATCGTAAGGCCGCCAGAGGCCTGGCCGCATAAGCCACAGATTTTGGGTGTTCACATTCTGCACTGTTCTTGACTTCTCCAGAACATGAGCAGCAGGTAAATTGTGTAAGGAAACACGAAAATACTACCAAACCGAAAAAAGTTATGGTATACTTCTATAATTGAAATAAAAAAGTCCCGGCGTCCGTCCGGGACAGTGAAAGGAAAGAGGATGCGTTGAAAAAGAAGATGGGGCGGATAGCCGCGCTGACCCTTTTGTCAGCGCTCTGCCTCTTTTTGAGCGGCTGCGCCGAGTTGAGACTGGGGACGGTGGAGGATCTTTACTGTCTTCCAAGCCTTCCCGACGAATATCAGGATCTTGAGACCAGCATCAATGCTCTGATCGAAGACGGAGCCGAATATGCCGCACCGTCATCCGGATCCAATATTCAGCCGGTGCAGCTGGTGGATCTGGACGGGGACGGACAGGAGGAAGCTTTGGCGTTTATGCGCAAGCCCTCTGAGGAAAAGCCGCTGAAAATCTATATTTTCAGCGCAAAGAGCGGCAGGTATCAGCAGTCTGCGGTGATTGAGGGAAGCGGCAGCGCAATTTTCAGCATGGTATACAGCGATTTGGACGGCGATGGCTGCACAGAGCTGGCGGTGGGTTGGAAGACTGCCTCGGAGATGCAGGTGCTGTCCATTTATACCCTGCGAAACGGTCAGCCGGAAGAACTGCTGCGCACCACCTACGTCAAATACGCTCTGACCGATCTGGATGGTGACGGCCGCAACGAGCTGGTGACCTTCCACGCCGATACCGAGGGAATGGGTATTGCGGAAATGTACACCTGGCAGGATGGAACCATGGCGCTGAAATCCTCGTCCAAGATATCCGTTACCATGGCGGAACTGAGCAATCTTGGGCGGGTGGTGACCGGCGCCATTAAGGACGGAACACCCGCGCTGTTCGTAGTGGGCGTGGTGGATTCCTCCACGGAGGTTACAGATATTTTGGTTGCCCGGGATGGGGGATTGAGTAATATCGTACTGTCCAGCATCACCGGCACATCCACGGAGGTGGCCCGTTATTTGTCGTTGTATCCCACGGACATCAACGGTGACAAGTCCACAGAGGTGCCGGTCCCGGTGCTGCTGGCCGGGTCCGACGAGGCCCAGAGCTATTACCGCATCGAATGGCGGGGCTATGACGCCGCGGGTACGCCCTCTCGGGTGGAGTCCACCTACCACAGCGTGGAGGACGGCTGGTATCTGGTGCTGCCGGAGAGCTGGCGGGATCGGGTGCTGGTGCGGCGGGAGCCTGGCGCGGAGGAGTCCACGGTGACTTTTTCTTACCGCGACGGCACCGAGCTTCGGGAGTTTCTGAAAATCAGTACCATCACCGGAGACAGCCGAGAGATCAAGGCCGTCCGGGGCGGACGGTTCATTCTCAGCCGCCGGGCCGAGACGATTTACTCCGCGGAGCTTTTGGACGCCAACAACTCCTGGGCGTCCGGCATGACGGAGGACCAACTGCGTGCCGCTTTCGGCCTTATTACGGCGGAGTGGCTGGCAGGCGACAACTAAACCACTGGGAAAGGACGGAGGCATTCATGAAAAAAGTTCTGGTGCTGGAGGACGAGTCCAGCATCCGCAGTTTCATTGTGATCAATCTGCGCCGGGCGGGATACGACGCCATCGAAGCGGAGACCGGCGAGGAGGCGCTGGAACGACTGCGGGAAAATCCGGACACCACAGTGGCGCTGCTGGACATCATGCTACCGGGGATGGATGGCTTTGAGGTCTGCCGCAGGATTCGGGCTACCAATACGAAGATCGGCATCATCATGCTGACTGCCCGGACGCAGGAGATGGATAAGGTGACGGGCCTGATGACGGGAGCGGACGACTATGTGACAAAGCCCTTTTCTCCGGCGGAGCTGACCGCCCGGGTGGACGCGCTGTTCCGTCGGGCGGGGGGCGAGGAGCCGACTCCTGCGGGGGAACTGAACCAGCCGCCTTTTCTGCTGAATACCCGCAATCGGACACTGGAGAAAAACGGACAGCGGATCAAGCTCACTCAGGTGGAATATTCCATTGTGAAGATGTTTATGGAGAACCCCGGAAAGGCTTTGAGCCGGGAGGAAATCCTAGATACGGTCTGGGGACGGGATTATTTTGCGGAGCTGAAGATTGTGGATGTGAATATCCGTCGTCTCCGCTTGAAAATCGAAGACGATGTGACAAATCCGACGTTTATCACGACGGTTTGGGGATACGGATACAAGTGGGGCCTTTAAAAGCGCGGCGCCGGTAAAACACGAAAAAGAGGACGGAGAGCAATGCCGAAGACGGGCAGCGACAAGCAAAAAAAATATCTGCACATCAGCGGACTGCGCCAGAGATGGATCATCAATACCATTATGCCGGTATTTGTCCTGCTGGTGCTGATCGTGACGCTGTTTTCCGCCGGCGTTGCCAGCTATTATTACAGCGGAATGCAGCGGGGGCTGGAGATCCGGGTCCAGGACGCCGCGGACTCCTTCAACAGCTACTTTATGAATAGCTACACCGAGTATTATCAGATGGCGGTGTACTACACGGATTCCTTTGACGACAAGGACCGCATTGAGCTGCAGTTTATCAGCCCCAGCGGCCGCATCCAGGCGTCCAGCTATGGGCTTACCGTGGGAACCTCTCCCCGGACCTCCGATATCGAGGACGCGGTCTCCTCCGGGAAAAAGGCCGTGTTTCAGGGAAAGGACCCCGCCACGGGGGAGAGCATCCTCTCCGTTGCCTACCCGCTGATGTTCAATGACCGGGTGGTGGGCGTCATGCGGCTGGTGACGGCGCTGCGGGCCGTGAACCGGCAGGTGATGCTGGCGGTGTTGGCGGTATTTTTGATCGCGGTGGCTTGCATGGCCATGGTGGTGATATCGAACCTGCTGTTTATCAACCGGGTTGTGGAGCCGGTGGCGGTGGTGTCCAACGCGGCGAAACGGATTTCCGCCGGGGGCTATGGAATCCAGATCGAGAACCGGTATACCGACGAGCTGGCGGGCCTGGTGGACAATATCAACGATATGTCTTTGAAGATCGGCCAGAACGAAAAGATGAAGACCGAGTTCATCTCCTCTGTCTCCCACGAGCTTCGCACGCCACTCACCGCCATCAACGGCTGGGGCGAAACGATTCTGGCGGACCCATCCGGCGACCCGGAACAGATGAGAAAAGGTATCCGCATCATCCTGCGGGAGGCTCGGCGGCTGAGCACCATGGTGGAGGAGTTGCTGGAGTTTTCCAAAATGGAGGACGGGCGCTTTACCCTGCGGGTAGAACCGGACGTGGATCTTCAAAGCGAATTTGAGGACGCCATCTTCACCTATCGGGAACTGTTCCGACAGGAGGGAATCGAACTGGAATACGACACTGCCGACGAGGAGCTTCCCCCCATCTCCGCGGACCCGGAGCGGCTGAAGCAGGTGTTTTGCAATGTGCTGGACAACGCGGCCAAGCACGGCGGCTCCGGCAAGCGGATAGCGGCCTCCGTTACCATGGAGAACGAATACGAGGTGGTCCGGGTGCGGGACTTCGGCCCCGGTATACCGGAAGCGGAGCTGCCCTTCGTGAAACAGAAATTTTACAAGGGCTCCTCCAAGGCCCGGGGAAGCGGCATCGGCCTTGCCGTGTGCGACGAGATAGTCACCCTGCACAACGGCAAATTCGACATCGCCAACGCCGACGGCGGCGGAACGGTGGTCACCATCCGTCTGCCCATGGGAAATTGAAAAAACCGCCTTCGCGCCGCGCCGTCCCAGGGCGGCCGGTGCGCGGGCGTTTGTGCTGTGCGGGAAAAACGCAGGCGGCAAAATTAAAATAGAACAAATGTTGCACTTTAGCAAATTCTGTGCTATTCTGAGCAATAGAAAGGAACACACATGGCAGAAAACAACTCCCGCGTCTTCCGCACCAGCATCGGCGGACAGGCGCTGATTGAGGGCATTTTGATGCGCGGACCAGAAAAGCAGGCCATCGTCGTGCGGGACCGGGACGGGAATCTGGTGGAAAAGACGGAAGAGCTCCACCTCATCAAGGAGCGGCACCCGGCTTTGGGCTGGCCGCTGGTGCGGGGCACCGTGAATTTTCTGGACTCCATGGTAAAGGGCGTAAAGGCCCTGATGTACTCAGCGGATTTCTATCCGGAGGATGAGGCGGTCAAGCCGTCCAAATTTGATCTGTGGCTGGAAAAGCATCTTTCCAGCAAAAAGCTGGAGGGGGCTTTGGTGGCGGTGGCCACCACGCTGGGCGTGGGCATGTCGGTGCTGCTCTTTTTGGTATTGCCCACGTTTATCACCGGGGGTATCCTGCACTTTTTTCCCGGATTCCCCCTGTGGGGACGCAATGTGGTGGAAGGCGTTTTGAAGATCGCCATCTTTATGATCTACCTGATCGCCTGCTCCAAAATGAAGGACATCTACCGGGTTTTTCAGTATCACGGCGCGGAGCATAAGACCATCTTCTGCTATGAGGCGGGCCTTCCGCTGACGGTGGAGAACGTGCGCATCCAGCCCCGGCACCATCCCCGCTGCGGCACAAGCTTTCTGTTTGTGGTGATTTTTGTGTCCATTTTGGTGTCCTCCGCGGTGTTCGGCATCTGGCCGATCACCAACGTGTGGCTGCGGACGTTGGTGCATCTGCTGCTGCTGCCGCTGGTGGTGGGCATCACCTATGAGTTCAACCGGTGGGTAGGCCGCAGCGATTCCCGACTAGCCCATGTTTTGACCGCTCCTGGCATGTGGATGCAGAATTTTACCACCAACGAGCCGGAGGACTCCATGATCGAGTGCGCCATTCGCTCATTGGAGCTGGTTCTGCCCGACAAAAAGGGACAGGATGCATGGTAATGGCGGCTTTTGAGAAGGGTGAAGAGGCGTGACCACGACCTATAACAATTTATATTTGGACATCCGGGCGGGATTGAAGGCCGCCGGGGTGGAGATGGCGACGCTGGAGGCCCGGGAGCTTACGTGCTTTGCCACCTGAAAGAGCCGGGAGGAGCTGGTCCGGGACGGAGCGCTGTACGCCTCGCCGGAGCTGGAGCAGCGAACCCGGGATCTTCTGAAGCGGCGGCTTGCGGGAGAGCCGGTGGCATACCTGATTGGCGAGTGGGAATTTTTCGGACTGCCGCTGGACATCTCCGCCGACGTTTTGATTCCCCGGACGGATACAGAGGTGCTGGCGTCTGAGGCCATTGATTTTTGCCGGACGTTGGGAGAGTGCCGCGTGCTGGACCTATGCGCGGGGAGCGGCTGCGTGGGGCTGGCGCTTGCCAGCCAGGTGCCCCAGGCCCGGGTGATACTGGGTGAGTTGAGCGAGGCGGCGCTGAAGATCTGCCGCCAGAATGTACGGCGCACCCGCCGTTCCGGCCGGGGGGGCTCCAA
>JAEWYA010000122.1 GCA_023395775.1 Bacillota bacterium | reverse complement strand
CCTACACGGTGCTGAAAAAGCTGGGTGACAAGGGACTGCTGAAAAATGAGGACACGCTGGTATCTGTGCTGGCCCCCCGTGAGGCGGTGACGGCGTCGGCGGCGGCGGAATTCGTGGAAAAAACGTTTTCCGGGAGTCTGCCGTCGTTTTTGACCGCGTTCATGGGCAGCCGCAGCCTCACCGCCGAAGAGGCGGAAGAGCTGAAACGACTGATCGACGCCCACAGGGAGGGCGCGGAATGACGACTTTGACGGCAGTCTTTCAATCCCTGCTGGATCTGAGCCTGACGGCGCTGCCGGTGATGGCGGCAGTGCTGCTTGCGCGGCTGTGCCTGCGCCGCGCGCCAAAAAAGTACAGCTACGCGCTCTGGGCCGTGGTGGGGTTCCGGCTTCTCTGCTCCGTGAGTCTTCCCTCTCCCATGAGCCTTTTTAATTCCGCGCCGGTGCAGACCGCCCAGGAAAGCGCCCGGATTGCGGTGCAGCAGTGGGGAAAGACGGCTTCCGGAAGCTCGTATTCCCCTCCCGCCACCGGGAATGTCGGTGGGAACGCCGCTGGATCTTCCATTGTCGGAAACTTGTCCCTTGGCGCTCCGTCAGGCCCCTCCGCCATGGAAATTCTGGCGGTGATCTGGGCCGTGGGACTGGCCGCCATGCTGATCTGGGCAATCGTCTCTTATCTGCGGGTCCGCCGGGGCGTGCGGCAGGGGGTGCGTCTGGAGGACGGCGTCTTCCAGTGCGACGGGCTGAAGACGCCCTTCGTGCTGGGCTGTTTCCAGCCAAAAATCTATGTGCCCTTTCACATGGAGGCGGAGGAACTCGCTCACGTCCTGCTTCACGAACGGACCCACCTTCGCCGTCTGGATCACTGGTGGAAGCTGCTGGGGTTTGGGATTCTGTCGGTCTACTGGTGGAATCCTGCGGTCTGGCTGTGCCACTTTTTGTTCTGTCGGGATATGGAGATGAGCTGCGACGAGGCGGTCCTGCGGGAAATGGGGCCGGAGGTGAAACAGTCCTATAGCCTGTCTCTGGTCTCCTTCGCCGCCGGACGGCACTTTCCCGCTGCCGGCCCCCTGGCCTTTGTGGAGAACGACGCGAAGTCCCGGGTGAAAAATATTCTGCGCTGGAAGCGGGCCGCCCCCGCCGCGGCGTTTTTGGCGGCGGCGCTGTGCATTCTGGCGGCGGTGATCTGCGGCACGGACGCGCCCACAGGCCGCGGCTGGGTTCAGAGCACCGGAGCCGTCAGTGCCGGGGGACGGACGGAGCTGCGTTTTTCCTACTCCGTGCCCAAAGATATCAACTCCTGCCTCTTTTACGAGGACGTCTATGAACACGGCAAGCTGATCGCCCGGAATCCGATGGCCTATTTCGATTTTAGCGGAGACTGGAATCACGTGGACCGCCGGGGAACCGCCGGACTGTCCGGCTATGTGGACAGCGGCTTTGAAAGTGGCGGCTGGTACTTTAGCCGGACGAATGAAGACGGCAACATAAGCGGCTCGAGCCATCCGTCCTCTATTCCCCAGCGCTCCTATTGCGCCAGCAGTCTTGCATATGCGGGGCAAAACGGAGACCAAACCCGCCGCACCCTCAACGAGCTGGACGCGGTAGCGGTCCTGTTTCTCTCCGACGACAACGGAAATCTGTCGGCATCCAGCCAACCCTTTGAAACGTTCTCCCCCGGCGATCTGTTCGCAGACGGTTTTACGGATGTCGCGGCGGTTCTGCGGGTGGAATTCTCCCGCCTCAGCGCCGAGGATTTGCAGCAGCAATTTCTGTTGGGCGGGCCGGGAGCAGGAACCGCTCAGGACGGCAATCAGGTTACGTTGAAGGGTGCCTCCAAAGGGGAACATGGTTCCCAAGGCGTGGGCGTAGACTTCCGCGCGGAGCTTGTAAAGCCGGTGCGGTCCTGGGCCATTTACGAGGACGTATACGACCATGGCGTTCTGGTCTCCAGCATTCCCCGTATCTCCGACGGTTTTTCGGAGGACGGCACCGGCGTCACGTCCCGGCAGTTTTCCGGGACGCTGCTTGGCAAAGTCTCCAGCAGTGGTGGACGCTTTGACGGAAAACTGGATTGCAGCTACGGCGATACGGGTTCCCCCGCCATGGCAAATTGGCCGGTGCAACTGCCGTCAGAGGATGGCTACAAGGGCGCGGGCATGATCCCCGGCGGCGCGGCCGACGGATCAGGCGGCACGATTTCTTTGGCCGACGTCCACGAGGCCATCCTGATGACCTATGTTTTCTCAGACGATGACTCCGGCGTCACGGTCTATTCAAAAGCGGTCAATAATATTGCCCTGGCCAACGACGCGGCGGTGCAGTTCCGGCTGGTGACCTCCGTGGAGAGTGGGGCAGGCTCTCCGGGCTGCAGCGCTTTGCAGCTCTATTCTCTGAAAAATTCCTATGTGGGCGACATGGTGGCGGACGGAAAGCTGCTGAGTGCCCTGAACATTACGGATTTGGGGGCCTATAAGCTGGAACTGTTCACCAATCAGCAGCCCTATATCCTCCAAATAGATTTTCAGAACGAACCGGAGGACCCGTACGCGCTGAACAACGCCATGGACAGCAGGGCCACCATACTCCTGGCCCTGATCGGCAATCTGGATGAGGTTCGCTGGAGCTACACATCTAGCGGAGAGCACTCCTTGTCCAGCCTGGACGCCGCCGCGTTAAATGGCGCGCTGGGGCAAGGCAGCCTACCGGATATCAAGACCTGCGGCGCATCCGTAGAGAACCTGCAAGCTCTGCTCAACTGGCTGGATAATATCCAGTCTGCTGGAACAATAGATGGCACAGTCATTCAAACGGCCTTCGACGATATTTTGGGTCAGTCCGGTTTTATCCGTCAGGAATCTTTTGCCAGCGGCTTTCTCTTCAATCATTACATCGCCCAGGTCGATGGTCAGGAGACCTGCATCGCCGAAAGCTGGGGCTGGAAGCGGGACGACACCGCCGTGGATTTGGACGGCGACGGTGTGAAGGAACTGGTGTGCAACGTGACCTACGGCGCGGACGGCGTTCAGAGGGTAACCGTCTACCGTCTGGCGGCGGACGGCTCCGTGGAGTGCGCCGACCCGCTGGAGCTGCTGGACGTCCCATACCGCGACCAGGGCATCGGGTCGCTCAGCGAAGTCTATAACGCCGTACATAACACGGTGGATATCTCCTACTACCCGCAGGGGCAGGAGGGCTTGCAGCTCAAATCCTATCCTCTGGATATGGCGCGCTTGACTTTCTCGCCCTACGCCTGCTCGGAGAGCTCCAGCTAGAAACATCGGCCAGCGCGCCTGAACCGAGGTAAAATTCCTCCGGGTCATTCTTCGTCCTTAAACAGGGCGTCGGTGACTCTGATGATCCTTCTGTCGCGGTCTTTAACGGCCTTCTCGGCCTTTCCTCCCGCGTAGTCGTAAAAACCGCGCCCGCTTTTCACGCCCAAGCAGCCGTTTTCATAGAGAGACTTCAACATGTCCGGAACGTCTCCGCGGTTCTCCAGATCGTCAAACAGATAGGATGCGATCTTATAAAAAACATCGACGCCGCCGAGGTCCACCGTCTCAAACGGCCCCAGGCAGGCATAGCGGAGACCAAGGCCGTATTTCATGGCGCCGTCAATATCCTCAAGGCCGGCGGCCCCGCTCTCCACAATGGACAGCGCTTCCCTGAATACGGCGAGCTGAAGCCGGTTGAGCACAAATCCGGGAATATCCTTCACCCGGATCGGTTTTTTGCCCAGCCGAAGGGCCAGGTCGTAAACGAAGTCGGCGGTCTCCCTCGCAGTCTCCCCGCCGCTGACGACTTCCACCAGCGGAATCAGATGCGGCGGATTAATCCAGTGCATACCGACAAACCTCTCCGGCTTATAAACGGAAGTGCCCAGCGCGCTGATCGGGAGGCCCGAGGTATTGGTTGCAATGACGCAGTCATCAGGCACCACGGGGCTGATCTGGCGGAAGAACGCCTGTTTGACCTCGAGATTCTCCGCGATGCTCTCAATGATAAAATCGGCGTCCGAAAAGCAGCTCTCGTCCGTTTGGGCGGTAATGCGCCCGGTCAGCTCCTGCGATCCGGCTTCGGTCAAGCGTCCGGCGCTCACAAGTGCGGCCTGGTTGCTTTTGATGAGAGCCTGCGCACGGTCGAGTCCTTCCCGGCTCCGATTCCAAAGCTTCACGCGCAGACCGCGCTGGGCAAAAATCTGCGCAAGCGACGCCCCCATGGTCCCGGCGCCGGCCACGACGACGCCGGATATTTCTGCAGCCTTCATTTGAACCTCTCCCCTTTTTTAATATGATTCTACGAACTGCACCTAGCAGCAGCAAATTCCATTTTTTAACGGGATAATATTTTGAAGAAGGACCATAATAGTGCTTGGGTACAAAAGTACCCAGCAGATATTTAGTTTGCAATCAGGAGATGATTGAGTTGAATCGATCTATCTTTGATCCTATTATGATTCGAGCCGTTTAGCTGAAAGATTAACGGGAGAAAATTAGGCTGATAAACTCCATTTCCCAACGAACAATTAAATACCAGCTTTTAGGCAGAGGCTCTTAATTGAGTCTCTGCCTACTTACTTTATTGATATCCCATAAGCGCAATCATTGGCTGCTCGTTTTCAAGCTTTTTCCTCCAGAGACTTCAATCTAGCAGATTCGGATTTCTTGAGCTTTTTGTGCTGATACATTTGACTGTCGGCCTCTTTGAGTATTCTTTGAAGATCTGGCGGTCCCTCACCCTTGAAAATACTGAATCCGTAAGCGACCGTAGGCAGCGGGCCATTGATCCCCCGTTTTTTCGAGAGGGAATTTGTTATCTTCTCCATCTGATATTGAATCTTCTTCGAATCAGACTCGTTGCTGATGATATAAAATTCATCTCCACCGACACGATAGCAGAAATAACCGTTGTCCAGAGATTCTCGGATAACACCCGCCACCGTTTTGATTACGATGTCTCCATAGTCATGGCCGAAAGTATCGTTTACACTTTTGAAGTCGTCGATATCAAGGACAATCACCGAAAGCGCCTTTTGATATTCTTTCCGTCTTGCCGTTTTCTCAAAAGCCGCCCGATTGTAAAGGCCGGTCAGGGCATCAAAGCTGCTGTCAAATTCAGAAAGTAAAATGAAATACAGAAGAATGGACACCGTGACGCAGTGCCAGGATAAGTGAACTGAGGAATCAACAAGTTGAATGCTTGTTCCGACAACTGTAAAGATGCATAGCGCAGTCATTTTTCCCTGAATGGGATAACGATATTTTTCACCGGTACGCAGCATACTGATAACAAGCAGCAGTAAGTTGATGATATACGCCGTCACGAAAATAAAAAAACAGTTCCCTCTGCTGTACTGATTGACCGTATCCATATAAAAGATCCATTTAAAAGCGGGAGAGAGGACAACGGCAGCCATATTGATTAAGGTCGGGAGCAGCAGCCATTTATGCTCTCTCAGAATTTCTATATCAGAAATCGTGATAAAGGATAATGGAAGTACCGGAGCCAGTGCGAATCCCAGAATATTGAAGACAATGCTGATACCGCGCAGTCCCGGATCTCCGCCTTCCGTAAGCATTGTTCCGGCTTCGGACAGAATTATGACCAGGGTGAGCACTATGCCCAACAGGAACGGCTTCCTGCGATGGTTCCCCATCATATTGCTTCCGTACAAGATACCGAGCAGCAGGAGGAGCGCGACAACATCTACGGAATATGTAGCAACGTACATTTTTGTCATCCAGATTTTCCTTTATCTACGACATACGTCTTTTTAAGCATCTCAAATGGATTTACGCCAAAATATCCGGCTAATTCCTCACAAATCGGTGAGAATAGTCTCATCACAAATAGGAGGCTATAAGCATGGATGAAACCGTTCGTGAAAAAACGCAGGGCCGTGTAAGTTATCATGATTCTGTTGAGGAAATGCTGGAAAAAATCAGAAGGGACGGGCTTTCAAACGCCTTCGACAGGTATGCCCTTCAGGAAAAGATCCGATGCAAGTTCTGTCTTGATGGCCTTAGCTGTCAGCTTTGCTCGGACGGCCCCTGCCGGATCAGTGAAAAAAGCGGTCAGGATAAGGGCGTTTGTGGAATAGGCCCGGATGCTATGGCAATGAGAGCGCTGCTTCTCCATAATATTATGGGAGCCGGAACTTACAGCCACCACGCCTACGAAGCATACCGCACACTTCGCGAGACCGCGCGCGGGAAAACCTGTTTTCAAATTAAGGATCCTGCAAAGCTGAAATGGATGTGCGGGATGGTCGGAATTAACACAAATCAAAGCGATAATCTCATGGCGGAACAGCTTGCCGACTTCCTGGATCAGGAAATGGCAAAAGGTCCGGGTGACCCAAGCAAAATGGTGGAAGCTTTCGCTCCGAAAAAGCGCAAGGAAGTTTGGAGGAAACTCAACATTTATCCGTCCGGCGTAATCCATGAAGAACAAAACTGCGTTGCCAGCTGTCTGACAAATGTGGACGGCGATTATGTTTCACTAGCCAAAAAGGCTTTGCGCTTGGGACTTGCGACAATTTACACGGCCCAGATCGGTCTTGAAATGGTTCAGGATATATTATACGGAACGCCGACACCCCACGAAGTAAACACCGATCTTGGGATTATGGATGCGGACTATGTCAATATTGTCTTTAACGGGCACCAGCCATGGGTGGGTGTAGCCACACTGGAGAAAGCAAAATCGGCCCAGATTCAGCAGAAGGCAAAAGACGCGGGTGCCAAAGGCTTACGGGTTGTCGGCTCCATTGAGACAGGACAGGAGCTTTTGCAAAGGTTCCCCGTGGATGATGTCTTTACCGGATTAATGGGCGATTGGCTAACCATTGAGCCGTTGCTGTCCACCGGTACGGTAGACGTTTTTGCGATGGATGAGAACTGTTCGCCCCCGGCCATTGACCAATACGCAGAAAAATATCAGGCGACTCTCGTGAGCATCAGTACAATTATCGGCGTTCCGGGGATCAGTCAGCAAATGCCCTATAATCCGCAGGATGCGGATAAATTGGCGGACGGATTAATCGATCTGGCCATTGAGAACTTTAAAAAGAGGCACGGCAAGATCCTGCCAACCGTTCCCCAAAAAACACAAAAGGCAATCGCGGGATTTTCCACCGAGGCAGTATTGGAAGCATTGGGGAACAAACTTGATCCTTTGGTGGAGGTCATTAAGGCAGGTAAAATAAAAGGAGTCGTCGCCCTTGCAAGCTGCTCAACGCTAAGGAACGGTCCTCAGGATTGGAACACGGTCAATCTGACAAAGGAACTGATAAAGAAGGATATCTTGGTTGTCAGCTGCGGCTGCGGGAATCACGCGCTTGAAGTGGCGGGGCTCTGTGATCTTAGCGCCAAGGAACTCGCGGGGTCGGGCCTGAATGAGGTCTGCGGTATGTTAAAGGTCCCGCCCGTATTGAGTTTTGGAACATGTACCGATACCGGCAGAATTTCCATGCTTGTTACCGCGCTGGCTGATTTTCTTGACGTTGATGTGCCTCAGCTTCCAATTGCTGTCACCGCTCCTGAATGGATGGAGCAAAAGGCGACCATCGACGGAATTTTTGCAGTAGCATATGGAGCATACACGCATTTGTCTCCCACGCCCTTTATTACCGGAGCGCCTAAGTTAGTAAAGCTGCTGACTCAAGACGTTGAATCCCTTACAGGCGGAAAAGTTGCGCTGGGGGATGATCCCATGCAGGTGGCAGATGACATTGAAGCGCATATTAACCTGAAAAGAAAAGCATTGGGCCTAAATTAAATGATCAATCGCAGCTGGTACTCTGGAGAAGTCAAGAACAGTGCAGAATGTGAACACCCAAAATCTGCAGATTATGCGGCCAGGCCTCTGGCGGCCTGACGATACATGGCCGGCGGCAGACCGCCGGGGTTCGCAGTATAGATTCGCTGG
>JAEWYA010000120.1 GCA_023395775.1 Bacillota bacterium | reverse complement strand
CCAGCGAATCTATACTGCGAACCCCGGCGGTCTGCCGCCGGCCATGTATCGTCAGGCCGCCAGAGGCCTGGCCGCATAATCTGCAGATTTTGGGTGTTCATACTCTGCACTGTTCTTGACTTCTCCACGGGGAGCGTGGATTGATACCACTAACGAAGCCCCCTGATGTAGTTCTATCTTCCTACATCAGGGAGCTTCTTGTCCATTATTCATTTTTTATCGGGCCACTTCATGTTGCCTGGAGACTAAATAGTTCACAATATTTGATTTAATACGGATCAAAAGGCCCCCTAGTCTTCTCGGCTGATGTACAATTCTTCTGAAAGTTGCTGTGCAGCAATTAGCTTTATTCGTAGGGATTCCAGCGCTATTTCTATGTCCGTAATCGCGTTGAACAGCACCAAGTATTCTTTTGTAATTTCCATATGGCAACCGTCCTTTCGTGCTCCTCCGTGTTGGTGAATACCTACACACATAGATTAACATAAAATCGGCTCAACTGTTGTCGCATTCTGTCGTCAAAACCAGAATATTATAATTATTAAGGAGGTTTTCTCCAGCGAAAAGCTTCTTATGCCCAGTCTGTTCAATTTTTGTTTGCATCTTTGCTTATATACATAACTGCTTGAAGCATACTTGCATAGCATTTATGTCTTCTACTTTTTTCAGCTTTTTGTCGGAGGCTGCGCAGCTAGCAATTGCATTTTACGTTTAAAATATGCTATAATATTACAAAATTATACAGAATCAGGAAATTAGCTGCTCCCCCACTTATTGAAGCGTTTAACAAATCGAAAATTTTTGGCTATACGTAAAGCGAGGAGGGATTCAAGGTGTTTAAATTCATAAATAATATTAAAATCAGGACAAAACTATCCATTTTTGTTGCCTCCATTTTCGCCTTGATAATTGCTATAGCCGCCAGTTTTTTATACAGTGCATACCTTAATGAACAAAACGATTTTAAACTTATTGAGCAAACAATTCGGAATAGTTACGACGCAAATATAAAAAACCAAGTAGATAATGTAGTTACTTTGCTGGAGGGCGTCTATAAAAAATATGAATCCGGCGAACTGACTTTTGCGGAATCGCAAGCGTTAGGTGCCGATTTGGTCCGAAACCTCAGATATAATGATGACGGCTATTTTTGGATTGATACAACAGAGGGGATTAACGTCGTGCTGCTTGGTTCCAGTATTGAAGGAACCAACCGTTATGACTTCCGCGATGCCCAAGGAACTCCTATTCTAAAGCAGTTTATAGAAATCGCACTGGATTCTGGAAGCGGATACCAAGACTATTGGTTTCCCAAAGCAAATCAAACTGAACCTTTAATGAAGCGGGGTTATGTTAAGCTGTTTAAGCCCTTTAATTGGGTCGTGGGCACCGGAAATTACATCGACGACATCAATAAAACAATTGATGACAAAAGGCAAGAAATAAGCACGGCCTTTCGCAATCAGATTTTGTCTATTTCTCTTTTGTTTTTAATTATCGCTTTTTGTACAATTTTTTTGGTGTATTTATTGTCAAAAAGTATAACGACGCCCTTGCTGAAAACTGCAAACTTAGCAAATTTAATTTCCAACGGAGTTCTGGACCAAGACATAGATTGCAATATTTTAAGAAGGAAAGATGAGGTTGGGCAACTCGCTATTTCCATCGAAAAAATGAAAAATTCGATTAAAGATTTAATTGATACTTTAACAGAAAAAGCAAAGACGCTTGAACTTGAAAAGGAACTTTTCAGCACCACCTTAAAGTCAATTGGCGATGGCGTAATTTCTACAGATCAAGATGGACAAATCGTTTTACTGAATACCGTTTCTGAAAAATTGACCGGTTGGACACAGGAAGAAGCTGCCGGTAAACCCTTCGAGGATGTGTTCAGGATTGTCAATGAGTACACAAGAGAGAAATGTGCTAATCCGGTAGCAAAAGCTCTGCAGCTCAAAGAGGTTGTTTTACTTGAAAATCACACTGTCCTAATTACTAAGGCAGGAAAAAACATTCCTATTGAAGACAGTGCATCTCCCATTACCGATAGAAACGGTAATATTATTGGTACAGTGTTGGTATTTAGAGATGTTACCGAAAAAAAGGAAAAGCAGAGAAAAATAGAGTATCTAAGTTACCATGATCAGTTGACGGGACTTTATAACAGGCATTTCTTTGAAGAGGAACTAAACCGAATAGATATTGAAAAAAGTCTTCCACTTACCATTGCCATGGCGGATGTAAATGGCCTTAAGCTCACCAACGATGCCTTTGGACATGAAGCCGGGGATTTGCTTTTACAAAGCATCGCAAAAGTGTTGAAAAGCGAAAGCAGGGCTGATGATATTGTTTCAAGAATTGGAGGCGATGAATTTGTTTTATTATTGCCAAGAACAACCTATAATCAAGCCGAGTTAATTGTAAAGCGAATATATAAGGCAATAGACAATCAAAAAAATAATAGCATTGTTATGTCAATATCCATTGGCTGGGAAACAAAAATACAGCCGCAGGAAAATATAAAAGAAGTGCTTTCTAAAGCTGAAGATCATATGTATAGTACAAAAATCGTTGAAAGTCAAAGCATGAGAAATCAAACGATCAAAGTGATTATGCAAACACTTCACAAAACTAATCCAAGGGAGAAGATTCATTCAGAAAAAGTCAGCGAGTTAAGCCGAAAAATCGGTGAAGCAATGAAACTGGACAATGAAGTTTTAAAAGAGCTGGAAACAGCAGGATTAATGCATGACATTGGTAAAATCGCCATTGATTGCAACATTCTTAATAAGCCCGGCAAATTAACAGAAGCAGAATTTATGGAGATCAAAAAACATCCTGAAATTGGTTATCACATCCTAAAATCAGTAGATGTCTATACGAGGCTTTCGGAATATGTTTTATCACATCATGAAAGGTGGGATGGACATGGTTATCCACGGGGGCTTTCCGGTGATAAAATTCCTTTGGTTTCCAGAATTATAACGGTAGCAGATGCTTATGAAGCAATGACTGCAAATAGGCCCTATAAGCATTCGTTTTCACATGAACAAGCTATGAAGGAACTTAAACGGTGTTCAGGAACACAATTCGATCCCGAGGTTGTAGCCGCATTAGAAAAGGTATACACGCCGACGAATCAAGATAATTAACTTCTGATTTATAGCTTAACCTTTGGTCTGAAGATTGCGCACATATCCCCATAGGCAGGGGTACAGACGGGGCAAATCGCCCCGTCTGTACCCCTGCCTATGGCGTAACAACCTGTATTTACCCGGTAACATGAGAAAATCAGGGTATGTTGCTGCCAAAATGTACAGCGAACGGGCAACAAACGACTGTCCCCAGTCGTTTGTTGCCCTTCTTTTTTATCGGTGCAGGAATGGGATTGCGCCGTAAAGGAGCCCCTGCTGGAGACAACGATAGACGGGGACATTTGGATACGGGACGTTGGACGAGAAACGGGGAACAAAAATACCGTTGCTCGGTTGTCTCATTACCTTTCTCTGTGGGTTGAACGAATATTTCACGCAAGCATCCGCATACAGTTTTCTGAACAGGGGGTATCAGCCATGAAGCAGTCAAACGCCGTACATCCCCAAACGGAACAGGAACGTAAAAAAGATTATCAAATCCGAGACATTTTCCCGAACCGCGAGTTTACCAAAGCGGAACAGCTGCGGATCGCAACCCAGATTTCCAAGCTGCTGACCCAAAGTGGCAGCCGTATTGAATGCACCGGCAAAAAATGACAGAATAGGCGCACGATAGCAAGTCGTGCGCCCATTCTGTATAGGAGGACAATCATGGTCGCGATTTACGCAAGACAATCCATAGACAAGAAGGACAGCATTTCTATCGAAACCCAAATTGAGCTCTGCAAACGGCAGCTCCCCGATGGAACGTCCTGTATGGTATACCCCGATAAAGGGTACAGCGGAAGCAACATCAACCGCCCAGAATTTCAGCGGCTTTTGGATGATGTGAAAACAGGAAAAATTGACCGCATCATCACGTATCGGCTGGACCGTATCAGCCGCAGCGTGCTGGATTTCGCGAATCTGGTGGACCTGTTCAACAAACACGGCGTTTCTTTCAACTCGACACAGGAGCAGTTCGACACCGGGACCCCCATCGGACGGGCCATGCTGACCATCGTTATGACCTTCGCCCAGTTGGAACGGGAGACCATCCAGATTCGCATTCGGGACAATTACTATGCCCGAGGCGAAAAGGGGATGTATTTGGGCGGTCCAGCGCCGTTCGGCTTTCGCAAAACCGAGGTACGCACAGAGCAGGGGCGGCTGAAGCTGCTGGAGCCCAATCCCGACACAGTAGAGACTCTGGAGCGCATCTTCAAGATGTACGGGGAAGATAGGATGAGCCTCTGCGCCATCGCCAAGAAGTTTAACAATGAGGCTGTCTGGGCGCCCAAGGGCAGCCATTGGGATTCCAGCAAGGTCTCCCGCATCCTGCGCAATCCGGCCGCGGCGCAATCCAGCGCGGAGCTGTATCATTATTACCGCAGCCGGGGTATCCGCTTCACAAATGACATTGCTGACTTTGCCTTTGGCAAGGGCTGCTATCTCTACGGGAAGCGGAATTCCAACCAGCGCAAATATACGGATGTCAGCGGTCACACCTTGTCGCTGGCCCCTCATGACGGCGTGATTCCCGCAGAGCTGTTTTTGAAGTGTCAGGAGCAGTTGGACGGAAACCGGCAGATTGACAACCGGAAACGCTCCCGGATTACCTGGCTGACTGGCCTCACTAAGTGCGGTCAATGCGAACACGCCGCCATCCCCAAATCCAGTAATTTCGGGCGCTATCACAACATCTACTGTTCCGGGAAAGTGTCCTACAACTGCTGTGATGTGGAGGGAAACCTGGGCAGGCTGGAAACCGTTGAAAACGCCGTGCGTGATCGCATTTTTCTCTGGGCTGGACGGTATTCGGCTTTGCGGAGTGAAAACGCCGCGGTGAATATGCAGGAACGCAACCGGCTGAACTGCCGAATGGAGGAACTGGACGCCAGCATCCACAGACTGATTGACATGGCGGCGGAGTCCGGCGAAATCACATCCCGGTATCTGGATGAAAAGGTCAGCGAGCTGGAGAAGGAACGCTGTGGGCTGGAAGAAGAACTCAATCATATGCAAGAGGGCCGTCAGGAGGCCATTGCAAAGGAAGTTCAGGACATTGAAACCACGTGGGACAACATGGATATCGTGGGGAAGAACCGCATTGCGGAATTGCTAATTTCCCGCATTCTGCTCTTTCACGACCACATGGATATTGAATGGAAGTATCGGTTTGATTTGGGGTAACGTTTACTCCGATTGACGCCAACGATGACAGTCTGGATTGGAAAGGCCTTTCGGCGAGTGAAATTACTCAGCGGGTCACCTCCAAGGTCCAGCCGGGGTCCATCGTCCTGTTTCACAATGCGGCAAAGCACACGCCGGAGGCTCTGCCGGAAATTCTCAAATATCTGATCGGGCAGGGATACTCTGTTGTGCCAATTTCGCAGCTGATCGTCAAAGGCACCTGCGATCAGGATTATACCATTGATCATACCGGGCGGCAGAAGGCGGCCGTCGGAAGCAGTGCGGGAAACAGCGCCGCATCCTCTGCCGGAGGCGGCGCCGGAAATACCACGCCCTCCGCCGGAACCGGTGAATAATATGATCGGCCCACTCCCCTAAATCTGTAAAAAAGATGGATTCCCCGGCATGAAAAGCGCTCCATGCCGGGGAATCCGCATATGTTTTATTCCAATCCCAGCGGGATGATCCCGCAATAATCCTCCACATTTCCGCCGGAAGCAAAGCAGTCCAAAATTTGCCTGCCGACGGGGTTCAGCTCCGGCGTGTCGTAAACCTTCAATTCCTTTGCAAAGAAGTCGGTGAGAATCTTCGCGCCGACCTCATATCCCTCTTTGCCGAGAAGCTCCTGAAGCTCCGGGCGGAGGAACTTGGGCGGAATGTGCTGTCCGTCCACCTTCATGTCCTTCAGGCAGTAGCCCAGAATCGGGCAGAGGGCGGGAACCAGCCGGTCCATCCTCATGTTCACGCCGCCGCGTCGGGCCAAATATTCCCGGGAAATCCACTCCGGAGTAAAGCCCACCTTATAAATACCGATGTTCTGATTGGGGATCAGCACGTATCGGGTGGAGGTGCATCGGAGAATCTGCTCCATCAGCAGATTCGCCTGTCTCACCCGCAATCCGGTGGCAAAGGGCCAATAGGACCCCACGCCCTCCGCCGCCAGCGGAGAATCGCCGCTGATGGAGGGGTTATTGTACCCTCTGGGAGCCACCAGCCGCCAGAGCCACGCCAGAGCCGGGGGTAGAATGTGCAGCAGGCCCACAATGCCATAGCTGGGGTGCTGTGCCGTGGATGGAGGCATCCGGACACCGAAGCTGCGCACGTCCACCTCCACCGGCTGGGTGATGATGTTGTCCACCAACCGACGGGGAATGATGACCCTGGGATTGGAACAGGGTTTTCCGGTGGTGTCCAGCGTATGCTCCCAGAGGAGGCAAGTGGCGTCGGGCACACCGTCCAGATTAAAGAAGATCAGCGGCTCCTTCGTGTGGATGGTGATACGCTCGTACAATGGGTCGCAGCCATACTCCGTGATGCCGTCCACCCGGACGAACCAGCCGTCCTCCCCGTCCGCAAGAGCCAGCTTTCCGTTGGCGGGCTGAAAATCCGGGTGGCAGATGGCCATGTCGTCCGTCACCGGCTGGATGGTGCAGGTATCGCTCATGCTGATATAGTGGTGCGTACCGCTGATGGTGTTCACCCCCACCAGAACCCGTCCGTCGGACTCCCGGTGGACATCCTCCAAAAGCTCGCTCTTTCCGCCGCCGGATGCGCCCTCGTGCATCATCACCATCTCGTTTTCATAGGGGGTGATGATCCGGGCGGCGGAGGCGTGGGCGGTGACCCAGCCCTCCTGCTCGCCGATGTCCAGCAAAACACTGTAAACGCCCTTCTTAGCGGAGGGGCCGGGATAGAGATTATAGGAGAAAATCTCATGCAGGTCCCGGCTCCGGCTGTGAACCACCACCTGCTTTCCATTGAAGCGGGTGTGGCGAAGGGGCGGCGCTACGTAAATGATGGCCCGGGGCGTGAATTTTTTCAACTCTCGAACGTTGACAAACGCCTGCAGCTGAGACACGGCGAAGGCAAAAAACGCCGCGTTCCGCGGGCAGACCAACACTGCCTCGTAGCCGTGGTCATACCCGCCGGCCTTGAAGGGCACCAAAATGAGCTCCTGAGTGGAAAGCCACCGATACGTCTCCTTGCGTACCTCGGCGAAAGAATAACCATAGACATCCTCAAACCGGGGCTTGTCCGTGGGCTGGTCGTCGGCGATGCGCATACAGTCCGGGTCCCGGCGGCGCATATAGTCCTCGGAATAATTGACCACGGCCCCGTTTTTGCAGCGGACCACATCCGCCTCGTGGACAGGCCGGCCATCCACATCGTACACCACGTCGATCCGGTTGGTGTGCTCATTGCCGAAAATCAACTCATAGAGCGTCTCCTTGCTCTCCGGCACGATGACGCTGGGACTGCAGTCCACGATAGCGCCCAGTTCCTTCGGCAATACAAAGCGCTTCAATACTTCGTTCAGTTTTGGTCCCCTCGCTTCCAGTTAATTTATAAAAGAATCAGAAACTTTTTCGGTTGAAAATTTGGCTGGTCTAAAATTGCAACCGATTAAATATAACATATTTCTCGATGCTTTTCAAGAGCAGCCGCTCTCTTTTTACGCGCTGTCACGACTCTTCAAAATTCGTTTGCGCAAGGTCTTCGAAATGCAACAGGGAGATCCTCTCCATGCAGGTAATCACAATACGTTATTACTGTCTATGCGGTACACTGGCAACAAAACAAACGCCTTATTTCCAAAGTAACTCAGAAATAGGGCGTTTTGCTTTTCAACTAAAAACTGTCAGTAGCTTCTCGCTCAAACCACCCATTTTTTTAGGATTGGAACATGTGACAAGATCCAATACACACATAGGCTACCTGCCAAGTTTAGAGCAGCCAAAAAGGGGATGGAAATGAGGCATGGAAAAAGGGTTACGGTAAGGCCAAACGAAGGAAACATTTTTAAAAAGAAAATATGTACCAAAAAAATACAGAACGAGGCTTTCGATCCATAAAGTAATGCCCTGCGAATTTTCAAAGAAAATTCCCGCATTTCTGCCAGTATCATACAAATTCCATAGATGCCAACCGCAAGAAATGCCACGCCGCAAGTCATGCCCTCAAAAAAATGCTGATAGAACACACCTTGCCGCGCAGACTCATACCATGTCGCGCTGAACAGCAAAATAAATCCAATAAAGCCGGTTATGATATAGTGCAAGGGTTTGAAATTGTGGTGTTTCAAATAATAGCCAAGCATGCCATACCCAATCGAAGCATATGTCATATTCAGCATCCATTGCAAAGGGATGCCAACCAAAAGTGAAAACGGCCAGAACACTTTAACGGTTGGAAAAAGAATTCCAAGAACAAACCACAATGCTAAAGCGTATTTCATTAATTTTTCATCTGCGGCTCGTACAAACGCTCTGGTAATTGGCAGGAAAACATAAACAAGAAGAATGATATGTACATAGTACAAATGATCCTCCTGCTTGAAAAGCGCCACTTCTTTTATCGCTGCAAAAATTGTATGAAGTGAAAAAGTGCCCTCTGTAAGAAGATAAAAAATTTTATAGAGCATTGCCCAAAAAAACAATGCAGTCAAAACCCGGAGTATATTTTTCGAATATAATTTTTTTAAGCTTACCTCACGGTGTGGATCGAGTAAAAGCGCACCGCTGCACATAAAGAAAAGAGGCACGCTTGCCCGCGTAATACTGCCCCAAAACAAACTGGTGCCCCAATTCCAAGAACCTATCGGATATGAATACCCACCTATGCAAGTATGGATCGTCACAACGCCAATAATTGCGATGACTTTTATAAAATCAATCGATGTATCTCTTTCCATTTGTCTACCTAATCTGTAACCTCTCATCAATACTGTTTGCCATATCAGCTTATTATAGATAGTGCTTCCCAAAAATACAACGAAATATATGAAAACAGAAGTATATTCTGGGAAGTATTTTCATGCCTCCTCTTTTCCGTCAAAATAGAATAGCCCGTATCGGCCATTCCCGTGCTGGAGGGCTGAGGGCTACCCAGGGGGACATCACTATCGTCTGGGCAAAGTAATTTCTGTCATAAGGGTTAAATTTACAAAAAACGAGGAAGGACGCGGGCCGCCAACACTGGCCCGCTCCTTCCTCGTTTTTCAGTTCCAAAAGGTCAGCCCTGCATCGCTTTGGCGGATTCCTCCAGCTTGGCGATCAGTTCCTTGTACTTTGCGATCTTCTCCCGCTCCACGTTCACCACGGCCTCAGGGGCGTTTGCCACAAACTTTTCGTTTTTCAGCTTCCCCTCCGTGATACGCAGACCGTTTTCGGCCTTCTCCTTTTCCTTGGCGATGCGCTCCAGCTCCGCTTTAACGTCCACCAGCTCCGCCAGAGGGATATAGGCCACCGCCTTGCGTGTGACGATGGACACCTGCCCATCCAGCTGCGCCGGGGCATCGGCGGAAACCGTCACATCGGAGGCATAGGCAAGGCGGGTGATGAAGTGCATGGCCTGACGGTAGGTTTCCGGCTCGTCGGTCTTCAAAATCAGCTCCGCCTTTCTGGAGGGCGGCACATTCATCTCGGCCCGGCGGGCACGGATGGCGCGGATGGTGTCCATCACCGACTCCATGGCCTCCGCCTCGGCGGGGAAGTTCAGCTTCTCATCATACACCGGCCACTGGGATGTCATCAGAAATTGATTCGCCGCCTCTCCCGCCTGACGGGGCAGAGTCTGCCAGATTTCCTCGGTGATAAAGGGCATGAAGGGGTGCAGCAGCTTCAAAATCTCAATCAGCACATAGCACAGCACATTTTCCGCCGCCAGCTTGCTCTCCTGATCGTCGCCACTCATGCGGGTCTTTGTCAGCTCGATATACCAGTCGCAGTAGGTGTCCCAGATGAAGTCATACACCTTGGCGGAGGCCACGCCGATCTCATAGGCGTCCAGGTTCTCCGTGACCTCTTTGATCAGGGTGTTCAGCTTGGTCAGAACCCATTTGTCCTCCTGCTCCAGCTTTTCAGGCAGGGCACATTGGTCGATGGTCAGGTTCATCTGCACAAAGCGGGAGGCATTCCAGATCTTGTTGGCAAAGTTGCGCATGGCCTCGCACTTTTCCGTGTAGAACCGGGTGTCGTTTCCGGGGGAATTTCCGGTGATGAGGTTAAAGCGCAGAGCATCCGCTCCGTATTTCTCCGCCATTTCCAGAGGGTCGATGCCGTTGCCCAGAGACTTGGACATCTTGCGGCCCTTGTCATCACGGACCAGGCCGTGGATCAAAACCGTGTGGAAGGGGATTTCTTTCATCTGCTCGCAGCCGGAGAAGATCATCCGGGCCACCCAGAAGAAGATGATATCGTAGCCGGTGACCATGACGGAGGTGGGATACCAGTAGTTCAGGTCCGCGGTCTTCTCCGGCCAGCCCATGGTGGAGAAGGGCCACAGAGCGGAAGAGAACCAGGTGTCCAGCACATCCGGGTCCCGAGTCAGGTGGGTGCACCCGCACTTTTCGCACTTTGTGGGGTCCTCCCGTCCAACATTGATGTGGCCGCACTCGTCGCAGTACCACGCGGGAATCTGGTGGCCCCACCAGAGCTGCCGAGAGATGCACCAGTCATGGACGTTTTCCATCCAGTTGATATAGGTCTTGGAGAACCGCTCAGGGACGAATTTCACTTCACCGTCCCGCACAACCCGCAGCGCCTCTTTCGCCAGCGGCTCCATTTTTACGAACCACTGGGCGGAGATCAGGGGCTCCACGTCGTTGTGGCAGCGATAGCAGGTGCCGACGTTGTGGCTGTAATCCTCGGTCTTTACCAGGTATCCCTGCTCCTCCAGGTCCTTTACGATCGCCTTGCGGCACTCATAGCGGTCCATCCCGTTGTAGGGGCCGCCGTTTTCGTTGATATGCCCGTCGTCGCCGATGCAGCGGATCACCTCCAGATTGTGCCGAAGGCCCACCTCAAAGTCGTTGGGGTCGTGGGCCGGGGTCATTTTCACCGCGCCGGTGCCGAAGCCGATCTCACAGTATTCATCGCCCACAATGGGGATCTCCCGGTTCATGATGGGCCGGATGCAGGTCTTTCCGATCAGATGCTTGAAGCGCTCGTCCTCGGGGTTCACTGCCACGCCGGTATCACCCATCATGGTCTCGGGCCGGGTGGTGGCGATGACCAGATCGCCGGACCCGTCGGTGAGCGGATAGCGGATATACCACAGGTGGCCCGGCTTATCCACATACTCCACCTCGGCGTCGGACAGTGCCGTGGTGCAGTGGGGGCACCAGTTGATGATACGGCTTCCCTTATAGATCATGTCCTTTTCATAGAGGTCGCAGAAGGTCTCCCGCACAGCCCTGGCGCAGGTTTCATCCATGGTAAAGCGGGAGCGGTCCCAGTCGCAGGAAACGCCCATCTTCTTCTGCTGCTCCACAATGCGGTTGC
The DNA here is from genome assembly GCA_023395775.1 of Bacillota bacterium. Taxonomy (GTDB): domain Bacteria; phylum Bacillota; class Clostridia; order Oscillospirales; family Oscillospiraceae; genus Oscillibacter. The sequence continues at coordinate 5,135 of JAEWYA010000120.1, read as the reverse complement.
CGTACTTTTCCTTCCAGGCCCAGACCCGCTCCAAAAACTTTTCGCGGCCCAGATCGTACCGCGTCTTGCCCTCCTTGACGCGGAGCTCCTCCTCCACCTTGATCTGAGTAGCAATGCCCGCGTGGTCTACACCGGGGAGCCACAGGGCGGAGTAGCCCTGCATCCGCTTGAAGCGGGTGAGAATATCCTGAAGCGTGGAATCCAGCGCGTGGCCCATGTGGAGCTGGCCGGTGACGTTGGGAGGCGGCATCACAATGGAAAAGGGTTCCTTTTTGGAATCCGGCTCCGCCTTGAAACAGCCGCCTTCCATCCAGCTTTCGTAGATGCGGGACTCCACCTGTTGGGGGTCATAGACCTTTGGCAGTTCTTTTTTCATGGTTTGTTCTCCTTTATCAGATATCTGAAATTCTAAAAATAAATTGATTCAGCCGTCCGTTCGCAGGCCTCTTTACTCCCGTTCGAGACTGCGGCGCAGGCGGTCCGTCACCTTGCAGACGCGATAGTGTCTGCTGTGGCTCTTCAGCCATCCGCGAAAGCCGTCCTCCGTTCCCTCCTTAAGAGCGCCCTTGGGCAGCAGAATGGACGTATCCTCCACTGGGAGCCAGAAAAGCCGGTCACTCTCCCGGACCTCTCCCATGTGAAGGTCCTTCCAAATCCGGATCTCCTCGCCCTTGCCGTCCAGCATCCGACAGCCGTCGCCTTCCAATACAAAGCGTATGGGTTTGACCCGGACGGTATTGGTCAGGTTCCCCCGCTGCGCGCGGGCGTTTCGGACTCCGGTCCGAAACCGCTTGCTTCCCAGCATAGGGAGCCAGAAAAACGCGCTGAGCAGCAATCCCAGCAGAACCGTGTACAGCGCGGTCTTCCAGTCCTGCCTGAAAAGAAAATACCCGGCAAACCCCAGCGTCAGTACGGCGACCAGTACGCAGGGCCGCACCGCGTTGACCCGGATGCGGGCAAAATCCATCAAAGCGGCCTCCTCCGCGGCTTCCAAAACCGCGCCTTGGGTAGTCTCAAATACAAATCGCTCCATGTCCCCTCCAAACAGAAAAAACGCCCCGAGCCTTTCGGCTCAGGGCGAACAAAAAGTCCGTGGTACCACCTGGATTCGGGAAAATCCCGCGCTTACGCGGCGCAGTCACGCCGCTCCTCTGTAACGGGAGGTCCCGTTGGCGCTTACTCTTTTTCAGACCAATGCTCCGAAACGACTTCGCCGCGGACTTCCCGGGGACTTGCACCTTCCGTCCTCTCTCTTCGCGTCCGTCTGCGGGTACTGCTTTCCATCATCGCAGTTTTCATATTTCAGCTTAGTATAACCGCGCAGCCTACTTTTGTCAAGTCGGCAGGCAAAAAGTTGGGGAATCTCTTTGATAAAAGCGATTGCTGCTTGCATCATGAAAAATTCATGATACAATAAATAAAAACCACCTGCAAATACCTGTATTTTACAGTTTTATTGGCTCTTCTGTCGAGCGCATTTGAAGCTCACGCATTCTACTACAATAATAAAGAAAGGATATCTGCGCTATGAACAACCAACATTCGGAAGGCAGCGTTCAATGCCCGTCGATTTTGTTTCGGCTGAACGGAGGGCTATACTGCGCGGACAGCCGCTACGTCTCCACCATCATGGAGCTTCCGGAATACACCGTCCTGCCGGACACTCCGCCCTACTTCAGAGGTATTTTTCCCCTCAGGGGCGGCAGCGTCACCATATTCGACCTGCGCGCCGCTTTAAAGCTCAAGCCCATGGACGAGGAATTCAGCGACTTCACCGCCATGTTGGACGCCCGGAAGCAGGATCACGTCAACTGGGTTTCTGCTCTGGAGCACTCCATTGAAACCGGCGAGCATTTTCCTTTGGCCACAGACCCCCACAAGTGCAAGCTGGGAAAATGGTACGATAACTTTAAGACCAGCAGCTCCGAGCTGTCCGCCCACCTCGCCAGACTGGAAGAACCCCACCGCAGGCTGCATGAGGTGGCCCTCCGCGCCGAGCACTGCAGCGAAGCCCGCGACCGGGATGCCGTGTCCGACTGCAAAAAATCCGTCTTTGAAGAGGCTCGGGACGAATATATGCCGAAGGTGCTGGATGTTCTGGAAAGCGCCAAGGAAATTATCCGCACCCGTGAATTCCATCATATGGTGCTGGTGCTCAGCGGAGACACCGGCCTCGGCATGGTGGTGGACGAAGTGCTGTCCGTGGAAACGGTGGAGGAGGAGGAGCTGGGCACACAGCATCAGCTGATGAGTCAATCCCCCTACATTCAGCGCGTGGTGAAAAGCCGCAACTACGATGAGCTGATTCTGGAGATCAGCCTTCCGGCTGTCATGCGGGCCGGCGATGACGCGGCCGCGCGGCAAAACGCCGCCAGGTCCGCCGGGTAGACACACATACAAGGCGCCGCCGGCAAGCCTGCGGCGCCTTTTCAGGTTTCTTTCAGCCACACGGGGTAAAATAAGTTTGTCTGCAAAGCGGCAAAATTTTGAAAATTGGGTTTTTGAAATTCCGCTTGCAGTTTTGCCGTTTATCCGCTATAATGTATGAACGTGTGTTCGCGGAATTTTCCGCACCGTCACTTAAGATTTTGAGAGGACTGAAACTAATGAGCGCAAACGATATGAACCCCAGGACCGCGCGGGAGGCGCAGCAGCAGAAGGAGGCCCGCCGCAGCAATATACTGTACGGCACCATCGGCGTGCTGTTTGTCCTTTTGGCTGTGGCCGTATTCGTGTGGAAATCCAACATTATCCAAAAGCACGCCACCGCCGCAACGCTGTATTATTCCGCGGAAGCCGCCAGTGCGGACGGTTCTTCTTCCGCAGCCGGTTCTTCCTCTGCAAGCAGTAGTAGCAGCACCGCCGAGAAGACCAAGCTGGCCGATGTCAGCGTACCGCAGGTGGGCTATTACTTTACCAACATCTATCAGAACTTTGTCCAGCAGAACTCCTCCTACATCTCCTATCTGGGGCTGGATACCAGCAAGGATCTGCGCGACCAGACCTATCCCGGCGGCGATAATCAGACCTGGTTCGATTATTTCATGAATCAGACCCTGAGCCAAATGTCTTCCATCTTCGCGCTGAATAAAAAGGCCGAAGACGAGGGCTATGCCTGGAACGACGCCATGCAGTCCACGTTTGACTCCAACATGGACACCATCAACAAAAAGGCCTCCGCGGCGGGTATGAACCTGAACAAGTACCTACAGCGGATCTATGGCGTGACCATGAGCCGCAGCGTCTATGAAGCCGAAATGAAGCGGGTTATTCTGGCCAATGTTTTCTCCCAAAGCCACAGCGACAGTCTGACCTATACCGACGACCAGATGCAGGCCGAGTATGACGCCAATCCCAACAACTATGATGTGGTGGATTACAAGAGCGTCAAGATCGACGGATCCGCCGAGTCCACTACTGACGCCGACGGCAAAACCGTTGACCCCACCGATGAGGAAAAGGCCGCTGCGCTGAGCGCCGCCAAATCCGCCGCCGACACCATGTATGCCAGCTTCCAGGCCGGTAAGAGCCTCTCGGACCTGGCGGATGCCGACGATAAGGCAACCTTCACCGACGGCAAGGCCGGTTCCTATTCCAGCGGCGTCCTGATGGACTGGCTGTTCGATGGCGCCCGCCGGAGCGGCGATTCCGCCGTGCTGGCCGACAAGGACGGTTCCGCGTACTACGTGGTATCCTTCGGCAAGCGCTATCGGCAGGAATACAACACCGTGGACGTGCGTCACATCCTGATTCAGCCCGAGACCGGCTCCATTGCCCAGGGTGAGGACGGTTATGACGACGAGCAGGCCAAGCTGAAGGCTGACGCCAAGGCGAAGGCCGAGGATCTTCTGGCCCAGTGGAAGGCCGGAGACGCCACCGAGGACTCCTTTGCGGAGCTTGCCAACAAGAACTCCGCCGACGGCGGCTCCAACACCAACGGCGGACTGTATAAGCAGGTCTATCAGGGCCAAATGGTCGGCTCGTTCAACGACTGGTGCTTCGACTCCAGCCGCAAGAGCGGAGACACCGGCGTCGTGGAAACGGATTATGGCTATCACGTCATGTACTTTGTGGGCACTGACCTCCCCTATTGGCAGGTGAAGGTGGACAGCACCCTGCGCAACAAGGACTTTAGCGCGTGGTACAGCAGTGTCACCGCTGGTTACACCGGCGAGGTCGCCAACGGCGCCAAATACGTGGGCTGAAAAGCATCATGACACACGGGCCGGCAAATGCCGGCCCGTGTTTTTTTAAAACGGCGCGGATTGTACGATGCCATAAAACAGACAAAAGAGGGTAACCATGGAAAATCAATTTCTGCGCAACGAAATGCTGTGGGGTGAAGCGAGCCAGCGGCGTCTGGCGAGGGCCCACGTGATTCTGTTCGGCCTCGGCGGCGTGGGGAGCTATGCTGCCGAGTGCCTGGCCCGGTCCGGCGTGGGCGAACTGACGGTGGTGGACAGCGACAGCGTGTCGCTGACAAATCTGAATCGTCAGCTGGAGGCCCTTCGCTCCACCGTAGGCCAGCCCAAAACGGAGGTCGTGGCCGCGCGTCTGCGGGACATCAATCCCGACCTGAAGCTCCACCCCATCCACGCCCTGTACGACGCCGCCCACCGGGACCGGTTCTTTCCCGACGGCTGCCGGTATGACTACATCGTGGACGCCATCGACCTGGTCTCCTGCAAGCTGGATCTGGCGGAGACCGCCCTGCGGCTCCGCACGCCCATGATCGCGGCGATGGGTACCGGGAACAAGCTGGACCCCACGCTGCTTCAGATCACGGACATTTACAAGACCTACGGCTGCCCGCTGGCCCGGGTGATGCGCAAGGAGCTGCGAAACCGGGGCATCCGCCGCCTGCAGGTGGTGTTCAGTCCTGAGGAACCGGCCCCGGCCACCCAACTGGAAACTCCGCCGCCTGGGCGGCGCAGCGTCCCCGCCAGCAATCCGTGGGTCCCGGCCACTGCCGGATTGCTGCTGGGCAGCGCCGTGGTGCGGCAGCTGCTGGCGGAACCAGAAGTGCAATCCTGACAGAAACGGTGGTCCATGCGCTGGCCATTCTGGCCGCTCAGCCGCGTCCGGCCGCGCGTCGCGAAGTTATTTGTTCCTGGTACGCTGTTTTCCGGTGGGAG
>JAEWYA010000115.1 GCA_023395775.1 Bacillota bacterium | reverse complement strand
CCCTGAAGCAGATGGTGAAAAACAAGGCGGCCTATGACGCGAATCTGACATGCAACCGAACCAGCATCGCCCGGCTTACCGCCCGCATCCGCAATGCCATGCTGGCCCATTTACAGCCCACGGTAGTGCGGACCTCGGCGGGGATTTTGGATACAGCCCGGGTCTGGCGGGCAACGGCGCTGGACGACGACAAGGTCTTTAATCGCACGCTGCGGAGCGACTTCGGCGATCTGTGCGTGGATATTCTGCTGGACAGCTCCACCTCTCAGACTCAGCGCCAGGAGACGGTTTCCGCCCAGGGATATATGATTGCGGAGAGTCTCACTCGCTGCGGCATCCCTGTGCGGGTGACGGCGTTTTGTTCTCTCAGCGGGTACACGGTCATGACCCGGTTCCGGGACTATCAGGAGACGGACCGGAACGAGAACATCTTTCATTATTTCACCACCGGCTGCAACCGGGACGGCCTGGCCGTCCGCGCTTTGGGACGGGAGCTGGAAGGCGCGCCCTGCGAGCACCGGCTGGTCATTATTCTCTCCGACGCGAAACCCAACGATGTCATCAAAGTCTCCCGCAACGGGAGCTACCTCGATTATGCGGACCGGACCGGCATATTGGATACTGCCCGGGAGGTCCGCGGCATCATCCGCACCGGCGCGGCGGTAATCTGCGTCTTTACCGGGGAGGACGAGGATCTGAGCGCAGCACGGACCATCTACGGACGGAATTTCACCCGCATCCGTCGGCTGGATCAGTTTGCAGATACGGTTGGAAGTCTGATCCAGAATCAGATCCGAAATCTATGAGTCTCTCCGCGCCCGCGGGCATGGAGGAGGAACCGCCGCTTCACAGCGGCGGTTCATTTTCAAAAAAATGGTAAAAATGGGAAAAGGCAGTGGACGTCGGCCCAAAACCATGATAAAATCACAACGGCGATGTGACGCGATTAGCCGGCGGTCATATTTTTGCGCTGCCGGCTAATATTATAAATGTCTGCGCGAAGGAAGGAGACGCCATGAACGGACCATATCTGCGGCCGCTGCCGAAAAACAAGTTCTGGAGAGGCGTCTATTTGATGGCGCGGCGATATCTTCGGCACAACGTAAACATTCAGAGCGCGGCGCTGGCGTTTTATTTGCTGTTTGCGATCTTTCCCATGCTGATTTTCGTCAGCTCCCTGTTGGGCCTGCTGCATTTGGATGTGGCGGAGATTCTTAAGGACCTGGGGGAGATTTTGCCGAAGGTCGCTGTAAATTTCATCGGAATGTATCTGGTTCACGTGGGGTCCAATTCCAACGTGCGCCTTTTGATGTTTGGTCTGGTGTTTTCTATTTACTTTCCCATGCGGGCCGCGAATACCCTGATGCGCTCCGTGCGCACGGCATACCATCTGGGGCCGCCCCGGCACGCGGCGGCGCACCTGATCCGGACGCTGGCTTATACGGTGCTTCTGCTTTCGACATTGGTGCTGACACTGACGCTGATGAGCGTCAGCAACACGGTCCTCCAGTATGCGGTGGAGCATTTTTATCTGCCGCCCTTCGTAGCGGAGCTGTGGGCCACGCTGCGTTTCCCGCTGGCTGCGGTGACGGCCTGCTTCGCGCTGCTGGCGCTGTATGCCATTACTCAGGACGTCCACCAGCCCTGGCGGAATCTGCTTCCCGGAGTGTTGGCGTCTCTTGCTGCATGGATGGTGCTGTCGTGGATCTATGCCATCTATATGGAAAACATCGCGAATTATTCTTTGCTGTACGGCTCCATCGGCACGGCGATGGCCCTGCTGGTGTGGATGTATATGAGCGCGACGGCGCTCATCATGGGGGCGGAGCTGAACGGGACCCTGATTTCCCTGCGTAGGGAGGAAAAGGGTGACATATAAGTTAAATGGAGGCTGATGAATATGGATTATGAGGAAAAGTTAAAGGAATACGCCGCTCTGCTGATTCGGGTGGGGCTGAATGTGCAGAAGGGCCAGACGCTGGTGATCTCTTCCCCGGTGGAGTGTGCCTGGTTTACCCGGATGTGCGCTGCCGAAGCCTATGACGCGGGCTGCCGGGAGGTGGTGATGAACTGGGGCGACGACGCGCTGAGCCGGATGAAGTACCTCCGGGCGGAAGAGGATGTGTTTGACAGCGTTCCCCTGTGGCGGCGGCACTTTTATAATGACTACGCGCTGGAGGGCGCGGCCTATCTCGCCATCTCGGCCAGCGATCCGGAAAACCTGAAGGGCGTGGACTCCGGGCGCATCGTGCGGACACAGCAGGCCAGCGGCAAGGCTCTGCGGGAATTCGACCGTCTCCAGATGTGCAGCGGGTTCCCATGGTGCATCGCCTCCATTCCCATTTCCTCCTGGGCCAAGCGGGTATTCCCGGACGTGGGCGAAAACGAGGCTATGGAAAAGCTGTGGGACGCAATTTTTGCCGCCGTCCGCATCAGCGGAGACGGCAACGCCGTTGAGAAGTGGCGGCGGCATATTGAGACTTTGGCTCAGCGCAAGGAAAAACTGAATCAGCTGAACTTCAAGTCCCTTCACTATACAAATTCTCTTGGCACCGACCTGACGGTGGAGCTTCCGGAGGATCATATCTGGGAGGCCGGAGACGATGTGACGCTGAAGGGCCAGACCTATATCGCCAACATTCCCACGGAGGAGCTGTTTACCTCCCCGCTGAAAACCGGAGTCAACGGCGTGGTATACGCCGCCATGCCGTTGGTAAACGACGGCAACATCATCGACAAGTTTCATTTTGTCGTCAGGGATGGCAAGAGCGTAGAGGCCCGTGCGGACCGGGGAGAGGAGACGCTGAAAGCCGCTATCTCCGTGGACGAGGGCGCGTCCTATTTCGGGGAAGTGGCGCTGGTACCCTATGACAGCCCTATCTCCAACCAGAAAATTCTTTACTACAACACCCTGTTCGACGAGAACGCCGCCTGCCACATCGCCTTCGGCGAGGCGTATCCCTGTTTGAAAGGTGGACAGCAGATGAGCCGGGACGAGTTGAAAAAGCGGGGCCTGAACTATTCCATCACCCATGTGGATTTCATGGTGGGGACGCAGGATCTTTCCATCGTGGGGACCACCCACGGCGGAGAGGAGATCCCCGTGTTCGTGAACGGAAACTTCGCCATCTGAGAGAGGACTGTAAAAAAGAAATGCCGTATCAAAAGAGAGAGACCGACGAGCATGTTTTGATTGTCGAGGGCGCGGTGGTGACCGGAGACGTGACGCTGGACAAAGGCGTCAACGTCTGGTACTACGCTGTGCTCCGGGGCGACTGGGACCATATCGAGGTGGGAGAGGACACCAATATTCAGGACCATTGTCTGCTCCACGAGGGGACCGTTGTGGGCCGGGGCTGCACCATCGGCCACGGGGCCATTCTTCACGGCTGCACCGTGGGGAACAATACGCTGGTTGGCATGGGCTCCGTGGTTTTAAACGGAGCGCGGATCGGAAACGACTGCATCGTGGGCGCCGGGGCGCTGGTCACCGGAAAGCTGGACGCGCCGGACGGCTCCATGATTCTGGGCAGTCCCGCCAGAGTGATCCGGCCTTTGACGCCGTCTGAGATTGAAAGCAACCGGGCGGAGGCGCAGGCGTATCTGGCAGCGGCGGAGCGCTACCGCCGGGGCTGATGCGGTGGAATGTTCCGGGGCTATTTTGCCGCGATGGTTTGCGGCAAGAGCTTCCGCGAGACGCGCGTTGATTCCCCATATAAGGAGAAGATATGAATTTTGATAAAAAGGCGGTGCGGACCGTGGCGCTGGCCGCATTTGCCGTGCTGGCGGGGTATTGGTGCCTGCAAAACCTGTCGCCGATCGAAAAAGCGTTCAAGGCGCTGATGGGGCTGGTATCCCCGTTCCTGCTGGGCTGCGCCATCGCGTTCATTCTGAACGTACCTATGCGGGCCGTGGAGCGGCATCTGGGCGACGGCGGGAAACATATGGACAAATTTCGCCGCCCGCTGGCCTTTGTACTGACACTGGCGCTGGTGGCGGGAGTGCTGGCGCTGGCAAGCCTTGTCGTCGTCCCCAATCTGGGGGACGCCATGACCTCCGTCACCCAGCAGGCGCAGAGCTTTTTCACGCGGCTCCCGGCAGCGCTGGCGGACTTGGAAGCCAGGCTGCCGGAGCTGCAGGCCGTTATGGCAACTTTGCAGATCGATTGGGCAACCCTGTCCGGCAAGGCGCTGGAGCAGCTTCAGAATCTTGGCAAGGGCCTGGTGGGAGTGGGCGTTGGCGGCGTTCTCAGCGGCGTGAGCATCGTGGGCAGCGTGGTCAACGGCGTCAGCACATTTTTTATTGGGCTGGTGTTTGCCATCTACCTTCTGTTCCAGAAGGAAAAATTGGGCCGGCAGGCCCGCCAGTGCCTTTATGCCCTGCTTCCTGAACGGACGGCGGACCGGGTGCTGGAAATCGCCGCCCTCTCCAACCGTACGTTTTCACACTTCCTCTCCGGCCAATGCCTGGAGGCTGTGATTCTGGGAAGCATGTTCGCCGTGTCCATGGCGATTTTCCGAATGCACTATGCACTTTTGGTGGGCGTTACGATCTCGCTGACGGCCCTGATTCCCGTTATTGGGGCGTTCATCGGCTGCGGGGTTGGCGTGCTGCTGATTTTGATGGTGGATCCGGTTCAGGCGCTGTTGTTCATCGTTTTGTTCCTGGTCCTTCAGCAAATTGAGGGAAATTTGATTTATCCCCGTGTGGTGGGGTCCTCCGTGGGACTGCCCTCCATTTGGGTGCTGGCCGCAGTCATTCTGGGCGGAAAGCTCATGGGAATCAGCGGGATGCTGGTATTCATTCCGCTGTGCTCGGTTTTGTACACGCTGTTTAAGCAATATGTGAAAGACCGCCTTGCACAGAAGAAAATTTCACCCGCAAAACTGGATCCGGATAGCTCACCGCCCCGCGAGGCCGCGAAAAAGCATCCACCGGTCGCCGGAGGCGGGAAAAGCGCAGGTGCTTGACCGGAAACGTTAGGAATTCGAATATTGACGTCACTCACTTGCAGATGGAGCGGTAAAACTCCTTCGCCTTTTGCAGCTCGTCCGCGTTGGGATGTCCCTTGGCGATACCGCCCACCAGCTTGAATGGGCCGAAGGTGTCGTAGCCTCTGCATCCATACTCCCCCAGTATGTTGGCACACTTAGCGGTCACAGCCTCAGCGATGGCCTTGGTATAACCGTCCCGCTTGGAGCCGCAGGTATAGACGAAAAACACATTCTTGCCCTCCGGTAAATACTGCCGCGCAAAGCTCGCAACGCTTTCGTGAAATTTGCTGTAATAGATGCCGGAGGCAAAACCCACGGCATCATAAGCCTCCAGATGCACTGCCGCGCGGGAGGTCACGTCGATCAAATCAATGTCGTTCCCCTGGGCCATGGCCTCCAGAACCTTCCGCGTGTTCCCGTGGTGACGGGAGTAATAGCAAATCGCAGTTTTCATGATGGCAGCACCTCATTTATAAGTTTGTAGTGATTTCTGGTTCCGCGTCTTTCAGCGCTTGGTCGATTAACTCCAAGGAAATCTGAAATGCCCGAATGCGGCGAACGGTCAGTGTGTGCTGAGATTTCCCCGGCGTCAGTTTCAATACCGCCTTTTCGCACTTGCCAAGCGTGGACGCAATGGAACGCTTGGCTTCCAACAGCTCCTCCGTGGTATAAACGCTCATATATTTCTCCCTTTGTCGCCGGATTGCCGGCGCCGCATGACGCGCCGCAGGTCAGGTTCCTATCATAATTTTATCCCCTGCCGATCCTGCCGTCAATGCAGCCGACAGCAAAACAATTCCCTGGATATTCCCGTACTTTCCCCGCAGCGGTCAAAATCAATAAAAAGGATACAATTCTTTTTGATTTCTGTGTGGAAATGTGTTATAATAAACTCCTGCAAAATGTGTCCCGCAAAGGCCGGACCGGAAATAGGCCTTGAGAGAGTGGGAGTGGGATGAAGCGTCACACAAAATGGAAATATACGTTCGTAACAGGACTTTGCATCACCCTGGTATCCGAAATTTATTGGAACCTTTTCAATAATGGTCTCCGCGTTTCAATGTCTGTGGCGCTGCTGCCAATCCTGCTTCTAACGCTTGACCTGGACGTAGGCACGCTTTGGATCGGATTTACTTCCGGTATCATGATTTTCCTGTTTCGCGGAATCTTGGCCTGGATGGGACAAGATACGCTGACGCACGCATTCTGGACCGCGCTGCCGGGCGGACTATACTATGTGTTTTATAGCCTGCTCTTTTATCTTGCCGTACGCAACAAGCATACGGTCAAATTTTTCCATCTGATCATCAGCGTATTGTGCTGTGATTTTATCTCAAATTGGATAGAGAGCCTTTTGCGCAGCGGCATGTTTCCCAGCCAAGCCCATTCGCTGGAACTGCTGGCAATCGCGGTTGTGCGCACTACGCTGGTCGGCTTCACATTTGTATTGATCGACCGCTATCATTCCCTTCTGGCCAGGAAAGAGCACGAACAGCGATACCAGCGGCTTTTTCTGATGACTGCGGAACTGAAAAACGAGATCTACTTCATGAAAAAGAACTCCGAAGAAATTGAGCAGATCATGGGCAACGCATATCGGCTGTATGAATCTTTGTCGGACAGGCAGATTGAACCGCAGATTCTGGACTGTGCTCTGGCGATTGCAAGAGATGTACACGAGATCAAAAAAGACTACCTCGGGATCATCATGGGACTGGAACGGGAGATCAATGATGAGTATCCGGAAACGGAAATGAAGTTCAGTGATCTTCTCACCATCCTGAAGGAGGTCACCTATTCTCAGATCGATACCAAGCATCTGCCCATAATCCTGGACTTTCAGTGTCAGGATGACTTTATGACGCAGGCGCATTATTCTCTGATGCTGATATTAAAGAATCTTGTGAACAATGCGATGGAAGCGATTGAATTTGACCGCAGAAAGGGCCGCATCAAAATTTCGGGACACAGGGTCCAAGCCGACTATATGATCAGCGTCTGTGATGACGGGCCGGGAATCTCGGAGAAAAACCTTCCAAAGGTTTTTCAGCACGGATTCTCCACCAAGTTTGACCAGACAACTGGAAATATTTATCGCGGTGTTGGCTTGTCCGGAGTGAAAAGCGTTGTGGAGGAACGGTTTCATGGAACAATTTCCGTTACGTCACTGCCAAATGTGAAGACGGAATTTCAGATTCGGATTCCCACCGGCTCTCTGGAGGAAGAAGCATGAAAATTTATGTCATAGAAGACGACCATGCTGTCATTGATATCTTAGAGGACCTGATTGAACAGCAAAACCTGGGGAGTATCTGCGGAGATTCAGGAGGAAAAGAACCGGATGAGCAAAGCGTGCTATCGGCCAAGCCGGATATTGTGCTGATTGATTTTCTGATGCCAAAAAAGGACGGTATTCAGATTGTACAGTCCCTTAAGCTCTTGGGGTGCGGCGCAAAATTTGTGATGATCTCCCAGGTTTCCGACAAAACCCTGATTGGCAAGGCGTATCATGCAGGCGTGGACTTTTTTATCAGTAAACCGATTAACGCCATTGAAGTAAAGTCTGTCATCCGTGCGGTCACAAATCAGATTCAGAACGAACGTACAATCGCAAGTATCCGCAGCCTATTCGGGGAAAACGTTCCCACCGAGGTGCGCAAGGCGGATACATTTTTGAAAAGAGCCAAGCTGGCAATGAACCAGCTTGGGATGTCAGGGGAAAAGGGCTGCATTGACATCCTGAAAATCTGTGAGTATATGCACGACAATAAGCTCTCAATTTATCATGTAAACTTCGGGCAGATCTGCGCCTCTCTGAGTACGGCTCCGCAGAGCATGGAGCAAAGAGTCCGCAGGGCAATCGCGAAAGGAATGCGAAACCTTGCTCAGCTCGGAATTGAAGATTACATGAACGAGACATTTGTGGAATATTCCGGAAGCTTATTCCCATTCGAAGAGGTCAAGGCCGAGATGGATTACATCCGGAGAAAGCAGAAGCGGGGCGGAAAAGTCAGTGTCAAGGGCTTTATCGGCGGACTTCTCATTCTATCGGAGCAGGATGAATTTTCGCTGTGACGCCGAGCAGGTGCGGCCGGAGGAAACCCTTAAAAAGTAAGCCTTTGTGCAGACAGGCAAACTGTCTGACAAAGGCTTTTCTTATTTGCTTGAAGACGGTTCTGCGAAACGGTGTGAATAACAAAGCACAGGCCGAAGTCATATCGTTCGGCCTGTGCTTTAAAATGAGAAGAGTTTTGCAGGAGAGGTAAAAGCCGTCTGTCCCTTAGAAAGTCTTTCTAAAAATACTGGAAGCCGGATTTTTCCCGCTTAGTGAAGCACATTCATAAAGGTCGTCAGAATTGCACTGTTAAACATGTCGATAAACAGACTTCCCACCAGCGGAACGATGAAATATGCGCGAGGGCACGGTCCGTATTTATCGGCCAGAACGCCCATGTTTGCCATGGCGTTGGGAGTGGCGCCCATACCGAAGCCGCAGAATGCGGAGGTCATGGCTGCGGCTTCGTAATCTTTGCCCATAATATTAAACACTGCAAAGTTAGCGTAGAGCGCCATCCAGACGGTCTGTACCAGCAGAATCAAGATCATGGGAACCGCCAGAGCAGCCAGCTGCCACAGCTGCAGGCCCATCAGCGCCATTGCCAGGAACAGCTGCAAAGAGAGGTTGCCCAAAGAGTCGATCTCGGGCATGGGGACGTCCTTCTTCATGCCGTCAAAACTGTTGCGGATTACAACGGCAATCAGCATTGCACCGATATAACCAGGAACGGTGAAATTCCAGCTTTTAAAAAGAGTGACCAACAGAGTTCCGACACCAATCGCTACGGCAATGAACAAAGAGGCGTTGACAAACCGCTGCGGCTCAATGGTGGTTGCCTTTTCGGCCTGCTGGTCAGAGATGTTCTCTTCCTTTGCTGTACTGTGCAGCTGCTGCTTTATGATCCTACGCCGCGCAATGGGGCCGCCCATCATACTGCCCGCAACCAAGCCATACGTTGCCGCGGCGATAGCCACGGTCGTAGCGCCTGTCACGCCGAAGCTGTCTTCCAGCAAGGGGCCGAATGCGCCAGAAGTACCATGGCCGCCCACCAGAGGAATAGAACCCATGCAAAGACCAAGTTTGGGGTCCAGACCAAAGATGCTGGCCAGGCCGCTGCCAATCAAATCCTGTGAGATGACCATGACAATGGCCAGCACCAGGAACAGCAGAACTTGAAAGCCGCCTTTTTTCAGCAGACTGAAGCAAGCGGTGAAACCTACCGTGCAGAAAAAGATGGTCATGAAAATGGTTTGAAGCGTGTTATCGAAGGAAATTTCAGCTATGCCAGTGGAATGCAGAATCAGATTCATAATGGAAAAAATGAGGCCGCCTACTACGGGAGCGGGGATGCAGTATTTGTTCAGAACGGGTACCTTGAGAATTAGAAAGCGCCCGAGGCAGTAAACCAGGGCCGCCACGGCTCCGGCTTGGAACATATCCAGTTTAATTGCTGTCATTGCTTCTCCTCCTATGTAGTTCCTTGTTAGAACGTAAACAAAGAATACACTGCAGTAGACAAAATAATACAAAAAAGTACAATTAGTATCTAAAATTTTTATGTTGAATGACAACATCGCAGCGATCTTTATTGTATAAAAGAGAGAAAAATCCAAGGAGTTCGCGTGATTGGTTCGCTGCTGCCTCAGTCAACGTATAACTGCCCGAACACTTTTTGCGGGTATGGGCGGCAGCGGTGGTCTTGGGCTCTTAGGACGAGAAGTAGGATTTGACGAAAAGGCGAATACTATACACAATACGGTCGGAAAAGCTTCCGAAAGTTTCAGACAACGCGATTGACTGGGAGCGCTATATCAAAAATTCTCAATAAACTGCAAGGCAGAGCGTCTTTATCACACCATCAAGAATCTGTTCGGCTAGTCGAAGGCAGTCTGCCGAGGGTTATCTCAAAATTCAAACCGCCTGTATATTTTCTGAGCCGGTGCGAACCTGCCGGTCCTGGCCCGTGCCGATCGGAACCTGCGGCGGGCATAGGGGTTATTGCACCCTTTTTTGAGAGAAAATGGCTCCTGCATACCCATCAACGGATGTGCAGGAGCCAATTTATCATCTTTATTTTGTTTTCATTTGCAGCTCTGCCATGCGGCGATAGGTTCCGCCCCTGGCGTACAACTCCGCTGGCGAGCCGCTTTCGTTGACGATGCCGTTCTCCAGAACGACGATCTTGTTCGCATCGGAGACAGTGCCCATCAGGCCATTTTCATAGATAGAGGCCTTCAATCAAAATAGCTCCTGTATTTCTCGGCCGCAAATTTTTCCACCTCGGCGCAGTACCCGTCATAGGCCGCCAGCAGCGCTTCTGCCTCTTTCGTCAAAACGGCGCCTCCGCCGTTTTTCCCGCCGGTGACGCTGCTGAGCAGTTTGCAGTCAAACACGGCTTCCGCCGTACGCACAATCCGCCACGCCTTGGAGTACGCCATCTCCATAGACGCCGCGGCGGCGCGCAAAGAACGGTGCTCCTCCACCCGGTGAAGCAGCACGGCAATTCCCGGCCCGAAGCAGCGTTCATCGTCGCCGGAATATAATCTGATCGTTAGTTTTAGGCGTAAATCCTTTTTCATGGCTGCATCATAGCACATTTCTGTATTTTCGTCAAACGGACAAATTTCCGGTTCCGCGGTAATCTTATTACGCAGGGCGCGAATGTTCTTACGTTTTTCGCAGCGCGCAGGCAGAAGGGCCAACCTCTTGCAAACCGTCCCCGGATGGGCTACAATCAGCGTATAGAACTGAGGAAATCCCAAAAATCGCATAAATGGGGAGGAAATTTCCATGAAAATTGAAAAGGTCCGGCTGGGCAGGACCGGATTGACGGTGACAAAAACCGCTTTCGGCGCTCTGCCCGTCCAGCGAATCGGCCGCATCGACGCGAAAAAGCTTCTGCGCCGCGCCTACGACTCCGGCATCAACTATTTTGACACCGCCAACGCCTACACCGACAGCGAGGAGAAGCTCGGCGAGGCGCTGGGGGACGTCCGGCACAGCATCGTGATCTCCACCAAGAGCGGCGGCGCGGATAAGAAGACCGTCCAAGCCCACATTGAGGAGAGCCTTCGCCGGCTGAAGACGGACTACATCGATCTGTTTCAGTTTCACAATCCGGCTCAGCTCCCGGACGTCAACGACCCCGACGGTCCCTTTGCCGCCGCGCTGGAGGCAAAACGCAAGGGCTATGTCCGCCACATCGGCATTACGAACCACCGCTTGAAGGTGGCTCTCGCCGCCGTGGACTCCGGCAATTTTGAAACCATGCAGTTTCCCTTCTGCTACCTGTCTTCGGACAAGGATATCGACCTTGTAAACCGCTGCAAGGCCGCGGACATGGGCTTTATCGCCATGAAGGGCCTGTCCGGCGGAATGCTGAACAACGCCGCAGCCTGCTATGCGTTCATGCAGGGCTACGACAACGTGGTCCCCATCTGGGGAATCCAGCATGAGTGGGAGCTAGACCAGTGGCTGGAGCTGACGGAGAAAAATCAGCAGATGACCCCGGAGCTACAGTCCGTGATCGACAGTGACCGCACAGAGCTGGCTCACAACTTCTGCCGCAGCTGTGGGTACTGTCTCCCCTGTTCTGCCGGGATCGACATTCCTCAGGCCGCCCGGATGGCCATGCTCCTTCGCCGGTCGCCCTACCAGCCGTACATGTCCGACGAGTGGTATGCCAAGATGCACAAAATCGAGGACTGCATCCACTGCAACGTCTGCAAAAGTCGCTGTCCCTATGAACTGGACACGCCGGAGCTGCTCCAGTCCATGCTGAAGGACTACGACGAATTCTACGCCCAGCATCATAACGATTAAGGAGATTGCCCACATGCTTTTCAAAAACGACGAAGCCAGTCTGGAGCTGGAAATCGTAAACTACGAATTTTCCGAAGATTCCGGCGCGCCGGGCAGCGACGACCGCAACTGGCTCGTCCTGCGGGGCACTTATACCGACGAGGACGGCCGTGTCATCAGGGATTCCAACAGCTGCCTTCTGACCTTTGAGTTGAAGGAGCTGACCGCCGGACTGAAAGTTCTGAAATCCGGCATCCGAGACAGCTACGACAGCGACTTTTCGGAGCCGTATTTTCTCTTCTCCGCCCGGGCGGAGGCTGAGGACCGCTATATCGTGGACGTCTCCTTCACCCTGCCCAACACCATGGAAGACATTGAAAACGCCGAGCTCAGCTGCGTAATGACAACCGCGGAGTTGAGTGCTCTGATCGACGAGCTGGACGCCCTGTGTAAAAAGTTCCCCGACCGCAAATAGCGGCTGGTTTTCTAAAAACTCATTTCATCTGCCAGCAAAAAGCAGCCGCCTCCGGCCGAAGGCACAGGTCTTCAGCCGGAAACGGTTGCTTTTTTAGGTGCCTGAGCGCCGGCTAATCAGTCTTTCAAAATCCCGCACAGCGCCCCAAAGTCCGCAAACGTGAGCTGTTCCCCCCGGACAGTCTCGGGCAGTCCCGCCGCCCGAATGGCGGCCAGCAGCTCCTCCTTGGGCCGCCCCAGCGCGGAGGCCAGACTGTTCGCCAGCGTTTTGCGCCGCAGGGCAAAGGCCCCACGCATCAACCGAAACAGCAATTCTTCATCCTCTGTTTCCACCGGCGGCTTCTCCCGCCGTATGCACCGCACCACCGCGGAGGTCACCTTCGGCGCGGGGTAGAATTTCTCCGGCGTCACCGGAAACAGATATTCCGGCTCCATGTAGTACTGCAAGAACAGGGAAAACGAGCTTCCCCCGCTGCTTCCCGGCGCGGCGCAGATCCGCTGGGCCACCTCCCTCTGGATCATTACGGTAAACTGTCGGATTCCCTCTGTCTCCACGAATTTTGTCAGCACCGGCGTGGTGATGTTGTAAGGCAGGTTCGCACAGGCCATTACCGGCCTGTCCCCGAATTTCTCCCGGAGCAGCCCGCCCAGGTCCAGCTTCATCACATCGCCGGATACGACCTCCGCGTGAGGGTACTCCGCCAGCGTCTCCCCCAGTACCGGCAGCAGCGACCGGTCCAGCTCCACAGAAACCACCTTTCCGGCCCTGCGCGCCAACTCCACCGTCAGCGGCCCCACTCCGGGACCGATCTCCAGCACGCCCCACTCCGCCGAAGCGCCGGAGGCGTCCGCTATGTCCCTGGGTACGGCAGGGTCGATGAGAAAATTTTGTCCCATGGATTTAGAAAAGTGGAAACCGTGCCGTCCCAGCAGGTCCCGTAAATCATTCAGATCGCAAAGATTCAAAGCATTCTCCGCCTTTCCGCGGGCGCCCGCCCGCACTCATAGGTAGTATTGCTGCAAGGTGGCGGTTTGAAACCGGTCCGGCAGTTATTTTCACAGACAAACACAGGCTGGCGAAAACCGCCAGCCTGTCGTGTGCTCTTCGTTACTGGACTTTGCGAGGAAGAACCTGCATCTGGCCGTTGATGCCCGCGCCGTTTTCAATGGAGATGCTGGCGGCTTCCAGATCACCCTCAATATAAGCGCTGCCGCTGACCATCACATGGCCGCTGACCTGAACGTTGCCCTGAATGCTTCCGGCGCAGTTCAGATCCTTACCGGTGATGTTGCCGATCACCTTGGAGTTGCTGTCGATCCGTACGCTCTCGTCGGCGTGAACGTCGCCCTGCACCTCACAGGACACCAGCTCCGCCACCTTCGCGCTCAGATCGCCCGCCAGCTTGGTCCGGATGGTCACGGTGCCGTTGGCCCGGATATCACCCTGAAAATCGCAGTCCATATCCACGTCACCCTGAGCGGTCATATTGCCCACAAACGTGGTACCCGCCGCCAGAATCGTCTTTTGCACGGGCATGGTCCTGCTATAGGTAGGTGAGGGCGCGGGCGTATAGGCCACGGCGGAGGCAAAGGGGTCATCAGGAACGGGCTCCACGGGCATCTCCGGCGGAGCAATGGGTTCCGGCGCGGGAGCCGGGATAATTGGAACATCCGCGGGCATGTATGGCTCCTGAGAAACATAAGGCTCCGACGGGGCCGACATGACCGGTTCTGCGGCGGGCGGCTCCGCCCTGTCGTCTCCGCCCACTCCAAACATCTCATTCATGGCCTTGCTGAAGTTTTCTTTTTTCATCTGTTCTCCAAATCCTTTCTCTACTCTGGCTTCGCTCTGGCCGCAGATATTGTTTCGCTTTTCAGCGGGTGTCACTTTGACGCGGTCTTTTTTTCGCTCAGTCTGGCTGATAGTCGGTATAATTGAACAGGATGGGCCGCACTTCGCGGGTAAGCGAGGCGAAGGTAAATCCCTGTTCCCGCAACCCGTCGATCACGCCGGCAAGGGCCTCCACCGTGCTGTCCTTGCTGGGTGCGTCATGGAACAGCACGATTCCCCTTGAAGATTCCTGGGCGTGATCCAGAATATTAGCCGTAATCCGCTTGGGAGACATGTAATTGGAGGAAGCGTCCCCACTTGACAGGTTCCAGTCGTAGAAGACGAAGCCCCGCCGCAGCATCTCCGCCACAATCTCCCGATACACCGGGTAATCGTAGCTGTTTACGCTGCCCCCGGGGAACCGGAAGATCGTGGGCGTCTGCCCGGTAGCCTCCTTGATGTTGGTGAACAATTTGTAGTAATCGTCCAGGAACGCTTCCACAGACGCGTAGATCATATGATAATTATGGGTATAGCTGTGCATGCCCAGCGTATTGCCGTCCTCCACAATATCCCGCATCCACTGGCGCTGCTTCTCCGTATCGCCGCCCACCACGAAGAACGTAGCCTTCACGTCCTTGCTCCGCAGAATGGATAGCAGCAGCGGCGTATTAGAGGAGGGGCCGTCGTCAAAGGTGAGATACATGGTTCCGGTGTCCTGCGCCGTCGCGCCCACGGGTGTGTTCACGTAAAAATCTGGATACATTTTCTGATAGTCCAGCGGCTCGGTCTTAACCACCTGACTGGCAACCGATCCGCCCCAAATGGTCTCCTCGGCCTGCTTGTCCGCGGCCATCTGGTTATACTGCACCTGCAAGTCCGCCAGAGTATCGCTGAGCGCGGCCTTCTGTCCCTCCAGCGCCGCCGCAGCCGCCCGGCCTTGCCGCCAGAATGTGACCGCCAGTACGGTAGGTACGGCAATGGCGATCACCACCGCCAGCAGAATCATGTTTTTAAAGAACTTAACGCTGCCGAAATACGACTCTTGCTTTGCCGCCGCCAAACACTCCTCTGCGGCTGTTTCCATGTTTTCGGCGTTCTCCGTTTCAAAGGATTTTTCCGTATCCCCGGAATCCTCCGTCTGCAAATCCGTCACGGAATTTTCACTTTGTGCGACTGTTTCTACAGCCTCGCCATTCTCCGCTTCGGCATCTTCCGCTTCAAGGTCCGCTATTCGGAAATCCGCTCCGTCGGCGTTTCTCTCCTTCGGGTGTTTCACCCCTCCGGGGAAGTTCACCGTTTTCCCATACGGCGGCTCATCCAATAAATCGCTGTCAGCCAAAGCTCCCTGTGCCAATTGCTTCATCCGGGCCCTCCCTCCCGCGCCGCGGTACCCTTTGAAACCAGGCCCCGCCACTCCGGGAATTTACATACTATATTTTTCTCTGTTCTGAAAAATGACTGCGACTGACGGCGGAAAAGCAGTCAAAGCGGGTATTCGATTGCTGTTTTTTTGGTTATTGTACCACGTCTTTTTACTTTTTGGAAGTCTTTGTCGAAAAAAATGAGTTTCCGTTACTTTTCAACCGTATGCCTCCGACGCTTCACACAAAAAGCGTCCATCCCGCCGAAAATTCAGTGGGATGGACGCTTCAGATTTTTGGGTTACTGTTCAGTTCAGGACGTACACCGTGGCCGCCCGACGGCCAAACTCAATACACTGCTGATAGGTGTCATAATATAGATCCACGATGTTGCCGCTTACGCCGGTATCCTCGGCCACAGCCATGCCGTATGTCACCTTGCCGTCGGCGGAGACAATATAAAGCTTCGTCCCCAGCGGGATCACCCGCCTGTCGACAGCCACCACGCCCACCCGGACCGTGGTACCGGTAGCGGTATAGCTGTCCGCGCCGCCGTGGCCCTTGGTATAAGCCGTGGCAGTCATGGACTTGACGGAACCGAAGTTCAGTACTGCGCCGGAGGCAAAGGTCAACGTGCCGCTTCCGTCGGCGTTCTTCGCCACATTCACCACCCGGTCCCCATTGTCGGGAGCTGCGGCGGCAGGCACCGGCGCGGTCCCCACGTGGACGATCTCATCCACGGCGGTGGAGTCCTCCTCGGACACCAGCTGGCGGGAGATCCGCTCACCGCCGGAATAAGTCACCTCATACACAGCGGAGCGAACGCCGTCTGCGCCGGTCTGGACCACCTTCTGCGTCCCAGCCTCCAGCTCCGGATCGTTCACGAGCACCGTCTGATGGGGAGCGCTCTCCGTCGCCCGCTCATAGTAGGTCAGATCGGAGGCCACAGTCAGTGTCAGCCCCGTGTCCTTCAGATCCACGGCGACCATATCCAGCGGTCCGGGAACGGTATGAACCCGGTTCAGCAGCTCTGAGACCGTCTCCTGACGGGAGGTGGTGGAGATGGATGCGCCGCCATACAGCACCGTCACGGGCCGTCCGGCAGCCAAAGTCAGCTCGAAGCCGCTGGCGTTCGTACCGATATATACCATCTGAGAGGAAAAGTCCGCCACGTCGGCGCCCTGCTCCAAAACGATGGTCGCATCGTCCTCATTGGTAAGGATATAGAGCGCGGCTGCCCGGTCCGTGGTGAACCAGCAGACGGTCAGAACCAGCGTCGTCACACAGACAAACGGGATCAGCCGCCGCGCCGCGCTTTTCGCGCGGGACAGTAGTTGCAGTTTCAAAACAATACCTCCTGAGAATCGTTTTCACCCCAAGTTTTCCCAATTCAGGAAACGCTTATTCACGTCCAAAATTGATAAAAAACATTTTGTAACTTCTTGTTACCGAATGAAAAACTGGGATCAGTATACCTCACTTTCCCACTCTTGTCAAGTTTATGCGGTGTTAAGAAGAAATAGCTCCCCACTTTCGCTTAAAAACGCCATAAAATTTCCGGATATTTTTAGATATTTCAAAGCTAAGTAGTAACAAAAAAATTACAAAAAGTATAAAAGGAAACAGGCGGGGCACCCCATTGGGATGCCCCGCCTGTTTCCTTTGTTCCGCAGCGGTTTTACCTGACCTCCGGCGTAAAGCCCAGGTCCTCCAGTTCGCCGACGGCGGTCTTCACACAGTTGTCGCAGCCGTCGATCTCCACGGCTTTCTTCTCCAGAGAAACCTGAAATTTCAGGTTTGCTTTGGTCAGGGCGTCCGTGATACGGCGGACGCAGTTTTCGCACATCATGTCTGGTACTAAAATCGTCTTCATAATTCGTTTTCCTCCGGTTTTATTTGTTCACGGCCCGCCAAAGCCGGCCGTTCACTTCATCAACTTTTGCAGCGTATTCAGCAGATCGTCCACTACCTCGGTGCGCCCCGCCTGAATATCCTGAACAACGCAGGTTTTGATATGGTTTCCCAGCAGTTCCCGGGAGAAGGCGTTCAGCGCCGCCTGCACCGCCGATACCTGCGTCAGAATATCGGTGCAGTAGGCCTCCTTTTCCACCATGCCCCGGATACCCCGCACCTGTCCCTCGATGCGGCTGAGACGGCGGAGCAGCGCATCCGCCTCCGCCGGTTCCCGATGCTTGTGCCGGGTGCAGCAGGCGCATTTTTCACCGGTCTCCGGGCATTTTTCCTCATCCATGCTCTGTCCTCCTCACAGCTTCTTGCGGCCCAGCCGCAGCGCATTGGTCACCACGCAGATCGAGCTCAGGGACATGGCCGCTCCCGCAATCATAGGCGACAGCAGCAGTCCATAGCTCAGAAACAGCGCCCCGGCAGCAATGGGGATTCCAACGGTGTTGTAGCAAAAAGCCCAGAACAGATTCTGCTTGATGTCCCGGATGGTCAAGCGGCTGAGCCGGATGGCTCGGGCCACGTCCCGCAGATCACCCCGCATCAGAATCACCTGAGCGGACTCAACGGCGATGTCGCTGCCGTTTCCGATGGCGCAGCCGACATCCGCCTGGGCAAGGGCCGGGGCATCGTTGATTCCGTCGCCCACCATCATAACGATCTTCCCCTCGCTTTGCAGCTGCCGGATCACTCCGGCCTTCTCCTCCGGCAGAACCTCCGCCACCACCTCGTCCACTCCCACCTGAGCGGCGATGGCATTGGCGGCAGCCTGATTGTCCCCGGTCAAAAGTACCGTGCGAATATCCTGGGCCTTCAGTGCGGAAACGGCGCCCGCACTGGTGGCCTTCACCTGGTCCGCCACCGAGATCAGACCCAGCAGCTTTCCGTCCCTTGCAAAGTACATGGGCGTCTGTCCCCGCCCAGCCAGCCTTGACTCATCCCGCTCCATCGCCGTCAGGTCCACGCCGGATTCCTCCATCAGTCTCCGGTTCCCCGCAAGGACTGTACCACCGCCCGCCTCAGCCCGCAGTCCCCGGCCCGGCAGATTTTCAAATTTCTCCGGCGCGTCCGCCGCCGGCAATTTCCGCGCCTTCGCCGCTTCCACGATCGCAGAGGCCAGCGGATGCTGAGACACAGATTCCACACCCGCCGCCAGGGTCAATAAATCGTTTTCCTGGACGCCCAGCGGCAAAATCTCCGCTACCGCGGGCTTTCCCTCGGTGACCGTGCCGGTCTTGTCCAGCACCACCACGGAGGTCTTGTGGGTAATCTCCAGCGCCTCGCCGCTGCGGATCAAAATTCCGTTGGAAGCTCCCAGTCCGGTCCCAACCATGATGGCAGTGGGCGTGGCCAGCCCCAGCGCGCAGGGACAGGCAATTACCAGCACGGAGGTGAAGATCCGCAGGGCGAACGAGAATTCATATCCCGCTATCAGCCACACGGCCGCAGCCAGCGTGGCGATGGCCATAACCACGGGAACAAATACCCCCGCCACCTTGTCCGCAATGCGGGAGATGGGCGCTTTCTTCCCTTGGGCATCCTCCACAAACTTGATGATTTTGGACAAAGTGGAGTCCTCCCCCACTCGGGTCACAGAGACATACAGCACCCCGTCGCCGTTGATGCTGCCGCCGATGACGGTGCTGCCGGTTCCCTTTTCCACTGGCAGGCTCTCGCCGGTGAGCATGGCCTCGTTGACGCTGCTCTCCCCTTTGGTCACGGCGCCGTCGGCGGCGATTTTCGCCCCGGGCTTTATCAGAATCAGGTCTCCGGCCTTCAGGGATGCGGTGGGCACCTCTGTCCCGGACTCCGCCAGAATTGCCACATCGGGGCGCAGGTCCATCAGCTTTGTGATGGCGCCTTTGGTCTTCTGGACATTCCGGCTCTCCAGAAATTTTCCCACCATGATGAGTGTCAGCACCACAGCCGCCGACTCATAATACAAATTATGGACATGGTGAGGAACATCGGTAATCAGATAGGTCATGACCAGCGAATACAAAAATGAGCAGGAACTGCCGATGGCCACCAGCGAATCCATGTTGGGGTTCCTGTGCCACAGGGCTTTCAGCCCTCCCATCAGGTAGCTGCGCCCAAACCACAACACTGGGATGGTCAAAATCAGCTGTGTCACGGCATAGTTCACCGGATGGGTCGCCATGGATAAAATATTCGGCAGCGGCAGCGGCGCGGACAGCATCTGCCCCATGGATACGTAAAGTAAAATCACCGTCGTCACCGCCGCGCCAATCAGGTTTTGCTTCGTCCGGCGCAGCTCCAGCTCCGCCTGATCCACTTCCGCCCTGGGCGGCGCCTCCCGCCGCTGTGTCCGGAGCTTGCAGCCAAAGCCCGCCTTCTCCACCTTTTTGATAATGTCCGACTGTCCGGTTTGACCCTCGTCATATTCGATGGACAAAACCCCGGTGGTGAGATTCACCTCGCTCCGGGCAACGCCCGGCAACCTCCGCGTCACCCGTTCCACGGACGCGCTGCAAGCCGCACAGTGCATTCCGCTGATATCATAAGCTTCCTCGCGCATAATTGACTCCCTTCAAGTTTAGGAGAATACCCTCCTTAGGTATTTTATATTCTCATATATATACCCCCCACCGGTATTTGTCAAGTTGCTTTTTTGCTCGCTTTTTTCAAGTCTCAGTCTGTCCAAAACCGAGTGCTCACTCGCGCCGCGGAAGAACCTGCAAAGTTTTTCCGTCCCGCTTGCGC
>JAEWYA010000099.1 GCA_023395775.1 Bacillota bacterium | reverse complement strand
GTCGTCCAGCCCCTCGCCGCCATATCGGGCGGAGTATACTCCCGGGCCGCCGTTCAGCGCGTCCACACAAAGGCCGGAGTCATCTGCGATGGCGGGCAGTCCCGCCAAAGCACAGACGGCCCTTGCCTTCAGCATAGCATTCTCCGTGAAGGTCTCTCCGGTCTCCTCCACATCCACGGTGAGACCCAGGTCGGCGGGACTGACCACCTCCACGCCCAAAATCCCCAGAATGGCGGACATTTCCTTCAGCTTACCGGGATTATGGGTCGCCAGTACAAATTTCATCGGTTCCATATCGAGCCTCCCAGCGCGGCTTTCTGAATGGCCTGAATCTCCCGGATTCCTTTGGCGCACAGGTCCACCAGCGTCCGCTGTTCTTCAATCGTAAAGGCCCGGCCCTCGCCGGTTCCCTGTAACTCCACCAGCCGTCCATCGCCTGTCATGACGCAGTTAAGGTCCACCTGCGCCGCCGAGTCCTCCTCATAGCAAAGATCCAGCAGCGTCCTGTCGTCCACAATCCCGGCGGACACCGCCGCCACGGAGGTATTCAAAGGGATCGCCTCCAAAGCCCCCTCCTCGGCCAGCTTGCGAAGAGCCAGCGACAATGCGATGAAGCCGCCGGTGACGGAAGCCGTGCGGGTCCCGCCGTCGCCCTGTAAAACGTCGCAGTCGATGGTGATCGTTCGCTCCCCCAGCTTGGTCATATCCACGGCGGCACGGAGAGACCTGCCCACCAGCCGCTGAATTTCCGCGCTGCGCGCGGACAGCTTCAGCTTGGAAATATCCCGCTTGCTTCGCTCCCGGTTCGCCCGGGGCAGCATGCTGTACTCTGCGGTCACCCAGCCGGTCCCCTCCGCCACATGGGGCGGAACCCGATCCTCCACGCTGGCGCAGCAGAGGACTTTCGTGTTTCCGCACTCAATGAGGCAGCTTCCCTCCGGGAATTTTACAAAGTCGGTGGAAATTTTTACGGGCCGCAGCTGGTCAAAAGCCCGGCCGTCGATTCTGGTCATGTTTTTTCTCCTTTATCCGTTCCGCAGCGCCGTTTGCATGGCCGCCGCCGCCCGTTCATAGTCGTCCCGATGGACGTAAATGGTATAGGTGTACATCGCATCCGTCTGCGCGCCCGCAATGCCGTATCGGGCGCGATCCACGGCTCGGGCTGCACCCCGCACCTTCACGGCAGAGGGTATCCCCAAGGCAGCCAGCGCCTCTCGAACATGATAATATTTGGGAGTGGAAGTGAGAGTAATCAACTCTCGTCGGTTGAAAATCGTAATCATGGAGATTTCTCCTTAAATGATGGCCTCCACATATTCCTTCGCGTCGAAGGGCCGGAGGTCATCGATCCCCTCGCCCAGCCCCACATACTTGACGGGAACGCCCAGCTCCCGGGCGATGGCGATGACGATGCCGCCCTTGGCGGTGCCGTCCAGTTTGGTGAGAACGATGCCAGTGAGACCCGCGGTCTCCTTGAAGGTCCGCGCCTGAATCAGGCCGTTCTGTCCGGTGGTGGCATCCAACACCAGAAGCGTCTCCCGGCTGGCGTCCGGGCACTCCCGGTCGATAATTTTGGAGAGCTTCGAAAGCTCCTTCATCAGATTTTCCTTGTTGTGGAGCCGTCCTGCGGTGTCGCACAGGACCACGTCCATATTCCGGGCTTTGGCGGCGGCCAGCGCGTCGAACAGCACCGCGCCGGGGTCCGCTCCCTCGTTGCTGCGCACCAGCTCGCAGTTCGCCCGCTCCGCCCAGATCTGCAGCTGGTCGGCGGCGGCGGCGCGGAAGGTGTCCGCTGCGCAGAAGAGGACCTTTTTGCCCTCCTCCTTCATCTGATGCCCCAGCTTTCCGATGGAGGTGGTCTTCCCCACGCCGTTGACGCCGATGAACAGCACTATGGCGGGCTTTTCCGAGAGGCTCATAGCTGCGTCCCCGACATTCAGCATCTCCGCCAGAATATCCCGCAGCCCCGCGCGGACCGCCGTCTCGCCGGAGACGCCCTCCCGCTTCATTTTGGACCGCAGCTGCTCCACCGCTTCCGTGGCGGTCTCCACGCCCACATCCGCCAGAATCAGCCGTTCCTCCAGATCGTCAAAAAACGCCTCATCGTCGGCCGAGATGGCGTAACCGGTGATGTCCTCCTGCCAGATTTTTTTCAGTTTGCTGAAAAAGCCCATGTGCGATATGCTCCTTCTTTTGAATGCCCGCAGGCAAAAGTTCCGTGAAGATGCACCGCTTGCTCAGGGTGCGCACTCTCCATTCCAATATCGCCGGCTCCACAGGCGGATACGGCACGTACTCCTCACTTGATTTTCAATTCCTTCGACAGATCGTTGAGGTTGATGGTCAAAATCTTGCTGACGCCCTGCTCCTGCATCGTGACGCCGTAAAGGACGTCGGCCTCCTCCATGGTACCCCGGCGGTGGGTGATGACGATGAACTGCGTCCTTCCCGCAAGTGTGCGCATGTACCGGGCATAGCGAGTGACGTTGGCGTCGTCCAGGGCGGCCTCGATCTCATCCATGACGCAAAACGGCGTGGGGTGGACCTTCAAAATGGCAAAGTACAGCGCAATGGCCACAAACGCCTTCTCTCCGCCGGAGAGCAGCGAGATCGTCTTCAGCGTCTTTCCGGGGGGCTGGGCCTTGATCTCGATGCCGCAGTTCAGGATATCGTTCTCATCCTCCAGTTCCAGCGTCGCCTGTCCGCCGCCGAACAGGTCCACAAACGTGGCCTGAAAGCTATCGCTGAGCAGCTTGAACTGCTCGGCAAAGATGGCGGTCATCTCTTTCGTCAGATTTTGGATAACCCCCACGATCTCGCCCTTGGCCTTTTCCACGTCGTCCCGCTGTTCGCTGAGGTATGTATAGCGGGTATTCACCCGGTCGAATTCCTCGATGGCGCCGATGTTGGGAGTTCCCAGAGCGGCGATATCCCGCTTCAATTCCCCGATGCGGCGGTTGGCTCTGGAACGGCTCTCCAGCTCCACGCGCTGGGCCTGCGCGTCGGAATGGCTCAGCTCATAGTGTTCCCACAAGCGGTCAAGAATCTGCTTTTCTTCCAAAGCGCTTGTGGCGATTTTCTGTTCCAGCTTACTGGCTGTGCGTTCCAGATCCAGCAGCCGCTCGTTCATCTCCTGTCCGGCGCGGCTCTTGGCCGTGCGCTCGGCCTCCAGGGCAATCTTCTCCTGATCCAGAGCGGTCAGGCGGTTGCGCAGTTCCTGCTGGCGCGCGCGCAAGCTTTGGACCTCCCCCTGCCTCCGCTCAATCTCCCCGTCCGCCTCGGCAATGGCCTGACGGCAGGATTCCAGCAGGTTCTCCCGTGCAGAGCGGTCGCCGGAGAGGTCGGTTTTCAAGCTCTGTAAGTCTTCCACGCGCTTTGCGGTGCTCTCCCGCTCCGCCCGCAGAGCGGCCAGCTGGGACTTCCGCTGGCTGACGGCCTCCGTCAGTTCGCCGGAACGGGCCAGCAGTTCCGTCTGCCCGGAGAGCTGCTCGTCGGCCTTTGCATGGAAGGCGGCAGCTTCCGCTTCCTTCGCGGCGATATCCGCCGCCGCCGCCGCCGCCCGTTTGGCGTTGTCCGCCAGTCGGCCGGAGAGCGCCTCATATTCGCCCTCCAGATTCTCAAGGTTCGCTTTTAGGCTTTGAATAAGGATGTCAAAGTGGCTCTGCCGCCCGTCCAGCCGCAGAACCTCATCCTCCGCCGCCCGCTGCTGGCTTTGGGCAGTCTCCAGCTCATACTTTGCCTTTTCCAGCTCCCGCGTCAGCTCCTCCGCCTCCGTCTTGGCATCGGAGAGTCGGCGGTGTATGGCGTCGGCTTTGCCGTGAAGCTCCTTCAGCTCCGCCGCCCGGCTCAGAACGCCGGCGCTGCGGCTGACGCTGCCGCCGGTCATGGAACCGCCGCGGTTGATGACCTGACCGTCCAGCGTGACGATGCGAAAGCGATTGGCGTATTTCCGAGCCATGGGGATGCCGCAGTCCAGATCCTCCGCCACCACAGTACGGCCCAGAAGGTTTTCAAAAATATTCTTGTATTGGGGATCGTATTCCACCAGCCGGGAGGCAAGGCCCACGTAGCCGTACTCCCGCTCCACGCCGCTCTCCCGCAGTTCTTCCCCCCGGATGGCGGACAGGGGCAGGAAGGTGGCCCGGCCCGCATCCCGCTGTTTCAAGAAGCCGATGGCGGCTTTCGCGTCCTCTTCCCGGTCCACCACGATATTCTGCAGGCCCGCGCCCAGCGCGATTTCGATGGCCACGGAGTATTTCCGTTCGGTGGTCATCAGACCGGCCACCGGGCCATGGATGCCCCTCAGACTGCTTTGTGCCTGGCACACCTGACGGACGGCCTTGGAAAAGCCCTCGTATTCCTTCTCCATCTCCGTCAGCATCCGGATGCGGTTGTCCAGCGCCCCGGCGTCGATGGTCAGCTTGCCGGCCCGCTCCGCCGCCTCGTCGGCCTTCCGGCGGCGCTCTTCCATTTTCATGGTATGTCCGGCGATGATGTTGGCTACCGCGGCGGCCTCATCCCGGGCATCCTCCAAAGCGCGGCGGTTGGATTTTGCCTCTTTTTCGTTCTGCGCCAGCTGATCTTTGATATTCGCCAGCTCGGTCCCCGCAGCGGCCCGGCGCTCCAGAATCTGTGTGCTCTCCGCAGCGGCGGCGGACGCCTCCGCCCTCGCGTCGGCGGCGGCGGCAACGGCCAGCGTCTCCTGCGCCCGCAGGCGCTCCGCCTCGGACAGCTTGCCGCCCGCCGCCTGCGCGGCCTCCTGAGCCTGGGCCAGCAGCGCGTCCAGCCGCTCGGTCTCCTCCGCGGTCTGCCGGTCGATCTCGGCAATGCGGGCCGTCTGCTCCTCAATTTGCTTTGCGAGACCGTCCGCCCGGCTCTCCTGATCCTGAAGCTCCCGCTCCATGCGGTCGATGTGCTCCTGATTATGGGCAATGGTGGTTTTCTCCACAGCGATGGCGGAGTCCTGCGCCGCCGCGCCGGAGTCCTGCTCCGCCGCTTCAGCTCGGAGCTGCTCCGCCTCCACATCCTTCCGGCGCATCCGCTCGCCGTACTGCTCCCCCTCGGCGTACAGAGCGTCCAGCCGGGCTCTGGCCTTGTCTCGGGCAGCCTCGGCGGCATGGAAATCGAATTCCAGCTTTCTGGCCCCGACCTTCAGCGCGTCCAGATCCTCCAGCCATGTGGATATCTCCAGCAGCCGCAGCTCGTCCCGGAAGACCAGATACTTTTTCGCCTTTTCCGCCTGATCCCGCAGGGGCTCCACCTGAAACTCCAGCTCCGCGATCTTGTCGTTGATGCGCACCAGATTTTCATCCGTGCGCTCCAGCTTTCGCTCCGCCTCCTCCTTGCGGTGGCGGTATTTTGAGATTCCCGCGGCCTCCTCAAAGATCTCCCGGCGGTCGCCGCTTTTGGTGGACAAAATCTCGTCGATCTTGCCCTGACCGATGATGGAGTAGCCCTCCCGGCCCATGCCGGTGTCCAGAAACAGCTCCGTAACGTCCTTGAGCCGGACGGACTGACGGTTGATATAATACTCGCTCTCTCCGCTGCGATAGTACCGGCGGGTGACCGCCACCTCGGATTCTTCCAGGGCGGGAAAGATGTGCTCCGTGTTGTCCAGCACCAGCGTCACCTGCGCAAAGCCCTGCTGGGGCCGTTTGGCGGTGCCTCCGAAGATCACATCCTCCATCTTCGCACCTCGGAGACCCTTGGCACTCTGCTCACCCATGACCCAGCGGATGGCGTCGGAGGTATTTGATTTGCCGGAGCCGTTGGGACCCACGATGGCGGTGATGTCCTCGCCGAATTTCAGAAGCGTCTTGTCCGGAAAGGATTTGAAGCCTTGGATTTCCAATGCCTTGAGGTACATAAGCGGGCCTCTTTCTGCATTTCGTCAATGAGACAAATGAATTATTCTTTAAAAAAAGAAACTGACATATTTTTTAATTGTAACATACCGGTCTCTTCTTTTCAAGATTTGTCTAAATTACATTGCTAAATGTCGGTCAATTCCGAATCTTTCTGTGAAAAAAGGGCGGACAGCCCAAACTGCCCGCCCCTCTGCAAGGATTTATAACCGGTCCGCCCTTTGTCCGCATGATACCTTGTCTGAACGTCCGGTCTCGTTTTCTCTAGCGCCTGGATGTTTCTTTTATTTACATATCAAGAACGCCGCCGATGCCCTGTTTCAGGGCGCACTCGTAGATGCGCTTTGCTGTCACTATATCGAGAACGGCGCTTCCCGTCGTCTTAAAGAAAGTCATCTCGCTGTCCGACTCCCGTCCCGGGACCTTACCGGCAAGTACTTCGCCAAGCTCGCCCGTCACCCTGCCTTCGCTGAAAACTCCCTTTTTAATCGGCTGGATCAGGTCGCCCGACTCGCTGAAGCAGCCATCTCGCGTATCCACATACACCTTATCGGCGTGGGTCACGATGTATTCGTCAATCTCGGCCATTTCGGGCGTATACGACCCGACGCCGTTGATATGTGCGCCCTTTTTCACGAGCCTTCCGTCAAAGACCGCACTTTTCGCAGTCGTTACGGCTGTAATGATGTCGGCGTCCTCCAGAGCGTCCTCAGGGGACTGGGCGGCTATGATCTTCACGCCGAATCTCCCGTCAAACTTCTTCGTCATCCTCTCCGCGAAATTCTTTGTCCGGTCGGCGTTCAAACCAAAAACCTTCACCAGTTCAATGGGCCGGACGGTCAATACCGCCTCAAGCTGCGTTTCCGCCTGCCCGCCCGTTCCGAAGAGGGCAAAGACTTTGCTGTCCTTTCGGGCGAGCTCGTCGGTCGCGGCGCCGGAAACAGCCCCGGTGCGGATACGGGTCAAAAACGTGCCATCCATAACGGAGCACACTTCGCCCGTCTCGTCGTTTACGAGAACCATCATCGCGGGGACGCTCGTCAAGCCTTTTTCGATATTCTTGGGGTAAACGGACACGATCTTGACGCCAAGCGCACCCGCCGGCTCTGCGTAGCCGCACATATAGAGGCTCTGTCCTTCATGCTTGGGCACATCGAGATTGGCGCGGAGCGGAATGTTGGTCATTCCCTCGGAATACATCCGAAGGGCGTCCTTATCCGCCTGAACGGCATCCTTCATCGTAAAGACCTTTTGCATATCCGCCTGGTTTAAAACTATGATTTTCAACGCTACGCTGCCTCCTTTACCACGGGTCTGTCCCGTTTTTTCGCTTTTCAAAAACTTGTCGGACGGTATTATTGTAAGCGTATATAAAAAATTTGTCAAATCATTCTAATTTTTTGCATTTTAGGTTTCCGTATTTGTTACATTTTACAGGGCAGCGTTTTTTTGTTACCGCGCGACGCACGACGGCACAGCGAAAACCGCTCCGCCTGCTCACAGCGGCAGGCGGAGCGGAACCGGTTCTCTTTCAAATTCGCAGACAAACCTGCATCAGGCGGGCAGGCCTCCGGTTGGCTCACTTCAACTGACTGTACAGCCAGTTCAATGCGTCGGACAGCGTCCCCACCTGGTCGATCAGCCCCAGGCGAACGGCCTCTTCGCCGTAGATCACACTGCCGACATCCGACGCCATCTCCCCGGTCTTCATCATGAGGGAAAGGAACTTGTCTTTGTCAATGGCGCAATTGCGGGTGACAAAATCCACGATGCGATCCTGCAGCCGCTCAAAGTAATGATAAGTCTGGGGTGCGGCGATCACCGTGCCGCTCATGCGAACGGGATGGATGGTCATGGCCGCGGAGGGCACGGCAAAACTCCGCTTTACCGATACCGCAAGGGGAATGCCAATGGAATGGCTTCCGCCCAGTACCAGCGACGCGGTGGGTTTGCTCATTCCGGCGATCAGCTCCGCAATGCCAAGTCCCGCCTCAATATCGCCGCCAACCGTATTCAGCAGAAACAGTACGCCGTCCACCTCGTCGGACTGCTCCAGCGCCGCTAACAGGGGCATCACATGCTCATATTTTGTGGCCTTCGTGTTGGTGGCAGCGGTCATGTGGCCTTCGATTTGCCCAATAATTGTGAGGCAGTGGAGATTTCCCCGCTTAGTCTTCGTGGTAACGGAGCCGCTGTCCACAATCTGCTGCTGCCATTCCTCCGGACCGGTTCCGCCCTTATCCGTATCCTTATCCCGATCCCTATCCTGATCGGACTTGGAATCGACGTCGTCGTCCTCCGTGGTTTTCTTCGTTTTTGTTTCTTTTGTCATGGAATCCCTCACTTTCTCTCATATCTTTTGCAAAAATAGAGAAATTAGCCGGGTTTTCTTTTGAAAACCGCCGTGCTATAATATCAGCAATTACCGCGCTGGGCGCGGGCACTTTTCAAACATAATACCCGGTTGCCAATGAACCTATGCTATGCGCATCTCGGCGCTTCGCGCCTGAATCCGGAGGCAGCATAACCGTATGTTTATAGATTTCCGTGTTTTTATGTAAAATTACAAGAAAGAAATTTCCTTGAAGGGAGCTGACGGATTGAATTCCCAGCGTATTGTGGTGAAGGTGGGCACATCGACTCTCACCCATGATTCCGGCGCAGTGAATCTACACCGCATGGAGCAGCTTGTGCGGATACTGGCGGATCTGAGCGGGATGGGGCATCAGATCATTTTGGTATCCTCCGGCGCCATCGCCATCGGCACCGCCCGGATGAGCTTGCCGGAACGGCCCAAAGAACTGCGGATGAAGCAGGCCGCAGCGGCGGTGGGCCAGTGCCGCATGATGCACATTTACGACAAACTGTTCTGCGAGTATAACCGCATCGTCTCTCAGATCCTGCTGACGGGAGACGACGTGGACGACCCCACCCGGGCAGCCCACCTCTCCAGCACATTTGAAGCGCTGTTGAGCATGGGCATCATCCCCGTGGTGAATGAAAATGACTCCGTATCCTCGGCAGAGATCGAGACCGGACAGCATAAGCTTCTGGGCGACAACGATACTCTGTCCGCCATCGTGGCCCGCCTGTGCCGGGCCCATCTTCTGATCCTGATCTCAGACATTGACGGGCTGTACGACGCGGACCCCCATTCTCACCCGGAGGCGCAGCTCATTCACCGTGTGGAGACTCTGACGCCGGAAATTCTGGAAATGGCCGGCGGCGCCGGCACCTGGCGGGGTACCGGCGGCATGTCTACCAAGCTCGCCGCCGCGCGGATTGCAATGGCCGCGGGGTGCGACATGGTCATCACCAACGGCCAGCGGACGGAGGATCTGTACGAAATCGTAAACGGTCAGGATATCGGGACCCGATTTCTGGCCGCAAAATAAGGAGGCAAGGGATATGACTGTATTGGAGCGGCAGGGCGAGCTGGCCAAGTCCGCCGGGCAAACGCTGGCGATTGCGGGCTCCGCAAGGAAAAACGCCGCGCTGGAAGCCATAGCCAAAGTTCTGACGGAAAAGCGGGACATGTGGCTCTGCGCCAACGCAGAGGATGTGGCAGCCGCGAAGGAGATCGGAATGCGTCCGGCCATGCTGGACCGGCTGACCTTGACGCAGGAGCGCATCGCAGGCATCGCAGACGGCGTCCGTCAGGTGGCGGCGCTCCCCGACCCTATCGGCACGGGCACAAAGATGGAGACCCGGCCCAATGGGCTGATTATCGGGCGGCGGCGGGTTCCTCTGGGCGTCATTGCCATCATCTACGAGGCCCGGCCCAATGTCACCGTGGACGCGGCGGTGCTGTGCCTGAAATCCGGAAACGCCTGCATTCTGCGGGGCGGGAAAGAGGCCATCCGCTCCAACCGCGCCGCAGTGGAGCTGATGCGCGGAGCTCTGGAGAGCGCGGGCCTGCCGGCGGACTGCATCTCTCTGGTGCAGGATACCAGCCATGAGTCCGCCAATGAGCTGATGCACCTGACGGCGTATGTGGACGTGCTGATCCCCCGGGGCGGCGCGAACCTGATCCGCTCCGTCGCCAAAAACGCCAGCGTACCCGTTATCCGCACCGGCGAGGGCGTGTGCCACGTCTACATCGACAGCGAAGCCGATCTGGATATGGGCGCGAAGATTCTATACAACGCGAAATGCTCCCGTCCCTCCGTGTGCAATGCGGCGGAATGCGTGCTGGTGGCAGAAGACATCGCGGCAGACTTTTTCCAAAAAGCCATCCCGCTGCTGAAGACCAAAAACGTGGAGCTGCGGTGCGACAAGGCCGCTCTGGCCCTTGTGGGCGGGGACGGGATCGCGGCGCAGGAGTCCGACTGGGACGCGGAATATGACGACTATATCCTTGCGGTTCATGTGGTGAAAAACACAGCGGAGGCCATTGACTTCATCAATGCACACGGAACCGGCCACTCCGAGGCCATTATCACAAAGAACTACTTCACCGCCCAGCACTTTCTGGACGCGGTGGACGCGGCTGCGGTCTATGTCAATGCCTCCACCCGGTTCACCGACGGCGGCGAGTTCGGCCTGGGCGCGGAGATCGGCATCTCCACTCAGAAAATGCACGCCCGCGGCCCCATGGGTCTTGAGGAGCTGACCAGCTGCAAGTATGTGATCTACGGCGAGGGCCAGATTCGGGAATAAGGGGTACGCGAGGCGACGGACTATGAGACTAACCGTTGGCGGGGACTGCCCGCCGGCCCCTGAAAATAAAAGGATGAAAGGCGGAATAAATATGGCGACTTATGGATTCATCGGCGTGGGTAATATGGGCGGCGCGCTGGCGCGGGCTGTCTGCCGCACCGCGGAGCCGGACGAGGTCTTTCTGACGAACCGCACCTTGGAGAAGGCCGAAGCGCTGGCGGAGGAGCTGGGCTGCCGGGTTGCCGATAACAGCGCCATCGCTGAAAGCGCCGACTTTATCTTTCTGGGCGTGAAGCCCCAAATGATGGAGGGGCTTTTGACTGAGATCGGTCCCATACTGGCCCAGCGGCAGACTCGGTTCGTCCTGGTTACCATGGCGGCAGGCCTGACCATCGCCAACATCCAGCAGATGGCCGGGGGTGCGTATCCCGTCATCCGCATTATGCCCAACACGCCCTGCTCTATTGGAGAGGGCATGACGCTTTACGCCTGCGGCACGGAGGTAGCGGAGGAAGAGGAGAAAATCTTTCTGTCCGACATGGCGGGCTCCGGAAAACTGATTGCGCTGCCCGAGCATTTGATCGACGCCGGCAGCGCGGTCTCCGGCTGCGGTCCGGCCTATGTGGACCTGTTTCTGGAGGCGTTGGCGGACGGCGGCGTGGCCTGCGGTCTGCCCCGGGCGGCGGCCATGGAGTTGGCGGCGCAGATGGTGATAGGCTCCGCCCGTCTTCAGCAGGCGAGCGGAAAGCATCCCGGCGTACTGAAGGACGCGGTGTGCTCGCCTGGCGGGACCACCATTCAGGGCGTCCGGGCGCTGGAGCAGAGCGGATTCCGTGCGGCGGCGATGGGCGCGGTCATTGCGGCATACGAAAAGACGCTGGCGCTGAAAAAATAGATTTTCTTTTTGCACAGTTCAAGGCAGGTAAAATTTCTTTTGGAATTTTACCTGCCTTTCCTCTTTTTCAATCTTTCATCAAGGCGGTTCTTTTAAACTGACGCCATACCAAATGAGGGGCCGCGGTCCCTTGACAATAAAAAGGAGAACGACATGAGCGGTTATCAAAGCGTATTCCGCCGCGTGGAAGTGAAGTTCCTGCTCTCTGCGGCGCAGTATCGGGCCTTGGTTCCTGTTTTGGAGCAATACATGGTCCCCGACGACTTCTTCAAGAGCACCATCTCAAACCTCTATTACGACACACCGGATTTCCAGCTGGTCCGAACCTCACTGGCAAAACCCGCATACAAGGAAAAGCTCCGCCTGCGGTGCTACCGGGTGCCGTCGGAGGATTCCCAGTCCTTTATGGAAATTAAGAAAAAGGTGGACGGCGTGGTATACAAGCGCCGGGCGGACCTGCCCTACGGGCGGGCGCTTGCCTATCTGGCCGGAGAGGGTCCCGGGGGCGACAGCCAGATTTTCCGGGAGCTGGACTGGTTCCTTCGGTTTTACAAAGGCCTCTCCCCCGCCATATTTCTCTCTTACAATCGGGTGTCCCTCCGGGGCCGCGAGGACAAAAATCTCCGCATGACCTTCGACCGGGACATTCTCTGGCGGGCAGACCACTTGGACCTGGCCGAGGGAGCCTGGGGGCAGGACCTGCTGCAGCCCGGCGAGCGGCTGCTGGAGATTAAAATTTCCAACACCATGCCCTTGTGGCTTGCGGACGCACTTTCCGAACTCGGCATTTTTCCAACCGGCTTTTCCAAATACGGCGCCGCCTATCAGACTCTCCTGCGGCAACAACTGACTGAATTGAGGATGAAACGATATGCTTGAAGGACTTTTCGCATCCATTTATGGAGACGCCATTCCCCTGTCCGCGTTTCTGGCAGCCTCCGCCGTCTCATTGCTGCTGGGCGGACTGATCGCGCTGTGCTACCGAAAAGCTGCGGGAACCGGCGGCACTATGAGCGGCGCACTGGCGCTGCTGCCCTTTCTGGTGCAGGTAGTGATTCTGCTGGTCAACGGAAACCTGGGCGCGGGCGTGGCCGTGGCGGGGGCATTCAGTCTGGTGCGCTTCCGCTCCGCACCCGGTACCGCCCGGGACATCACCGCCATCTTTCTGGCCATGACTGTGGGCCTTGCCTGCGGAATGGGGTATCTCGCTCTGGGAGCCTTTGCGGCGGTAATCGTCTGTGCAGTCACGCTGATCGCAAAGGTCCTCTCCCCTGCCGTCGGTGAAGCCGACCGCGATCTGAAGATCACCATTCCCGAAAGTCTGGACTACTCCGGCCTCTTTGACGATCTGATGGACCAGTACACCAATGCTTCCGCTTTGATCAACGTGAAGACCACAAATCTGGGCAGCCTCTATTGCCTTCATTATCACATTCAATTGAAGGATACCACCAGCGAAAAAGAATTGATCGACCACCTGCGCTGCCGCAATGGAAACTTAGACATCTCCTGCGGCCGCATTCCCACCGCGAAAGACATTTTATAAATGCAAGGAGGAATTGCTTTGACGCTCACGATTTTTAAAAAACGTGTTTTACCGATTCTGGCTGTGGCAATCGCCCTGATATTTCTTGGAGTCCTGCTGCCCGCCTGCATCTCCGCCTCCACCAACAGCAACATCTTTACCTTTTCCGACACCTCCGTCACCGCCGCCGACGAGGGCAGCGGCTATGAGATCGACGGTACGGACCTGTCCATCAACGCAGCCGGAACCTATACCCTCACCGGCTCCTGCGGCGAGGGCAGCGTCACCGTGAAAAAGGATGTCACCGGCGTAACGCTGGTGCTGGACGGCCTCACCCTGACCAGCTCCGAAACCGCCCCCGTCTCCTGCGGCAAATCCTCCTCCGTCACCATCGAGGCGCGAGGTGAAAGCATCCTGACCAATACGGAGGACGCCTCCGCCGAGGAGACCAGCGACACCTTTGAGGGCGCAGCCATCAAGGTAAAGAGCGGCGCGTCCCTTTCCCTCACCGGCAGCGGCACGCTGAACATCGAGGGCGCCAGCAAAAACGGCATTAAGGGAGGTGTGGGCGCATCCGTCACCGTCTCCGATCTGACGCTGACCGTCACCGCAGCCGACAACGCCCTGTCCTCCGACGGCTCCGTGGTCGTGAACAGCGGCGCCCTCACTCTCACCGCCGGGAACGACGGTCTGAAGTCCACCCCGGACGCGGACGACACGGAGTCCGACGGCATCCTCACCATCAACGGCGGTACATTTGCCATCACCGCCAACGGCGACGGCATTCAAGGTGCCTCCGCCCTGACCATCAACGGCGGCGACTTCACCGTCACCACCGGCGGCGGCTGT
Source organism: Bacillota bacterium (assembly GCA_023395775.1). Classification (GTDB taxonomy): domain Bacteria; phylum Bacillota; class Clostridia; order Oscillospirales; family Oscillospiraceae; genus Oscillibacter. The sequence goes on along the minus strand of JAEWYA010000099.1, from coordinate 954 downwards.
GAGGCGGAGCTTGCGGAGGACGCCAGCGCCAAGGGCCTGAAGTCCGACGGCACCCTCGCCATCAACGGCGGCAGCTTCACTCTGGACTGTGCCGACGACGCCCTCCATGCAGTCAATGTCACGCTGGCGGCGGGAACCTATACCCTCTCCTCCGGCGACGACGGCGTCCATGCCGACGAGGCGCTGGCGGTGGGCGTACAGGATGCAGAGGACGGCCCTGACATCACGGTGGCCGCTTCCTATGAGGGGTTTGAGGGCGCAACCGTAATCCTTTACTCCGGCAGCGGCTCCGTCACCTCCAGCGACGACGGCATCAACGCCGCCAACGAGGACCTGGACAGCAGCTACAGCTTTACTCTGGATATCTATGGCGGCAGCTGGTACATAAACGCGGACGGCGACGCTTTGGACTCCAACGGCGATATCAATTTCCACGGCGGCGTCACCGAGTTTTACGGCTCCGCCAACAACGGCAACGCCGCGCTGGACTATAACGGCTCCTGCACCTATGACGGCGGAACCTTTTTGGCAGTAGGCGCCTCCGGCATGGCGCAGACACCTTCCACCGGCACCTATGTGGCATTCGGCTCCACCGGCATGGGCGGCGGCATGGGTGGCGGCATGGGTGGCGGCATGGGTGGCGGCATGGGCGGCGGCATGGGCGGTCAGCACCCCGGCCAGGCCACTGATGGCTCCGCCTCCACCGATGGTACGTCCACCACTGACGGCACACAGGGTACGCCTCCCGCCATGGACGGCCAGCAGCCCACGGCTCCCGCCGATGACTCTTCAAATGCAGCTTCCGATACTGCCACCCGGGGCGGCCATGGTCAGCGAGGCAATATGGGAAACGGTATGATGAACGGAACCGTCGATGCGTCCACCTCCGAGTTTGTCATTGCCGAGAGAAGCACAATCGTCATCAAGGACAGCGAGGGCAACACTCTCTATTCG
>JAEWYA010000236.1 GCA_023395775.1 Bacillota bacterium | reverse complement strand
GGCGGCGGTGGAGCCGATATCAATTCCGATATAATGCATCAGCAGTACACGTCCCGGCGCGCATTAAACTCCTGCTCCACCCGCTCCACCGACTTGTAAACGCAGGAATGGTCCGCAAGGTACGCGCGCACCCTTTCTATCTCGTTTTCCGGAACCATCAGCGACACGCCGCAGCAGACGCTGGCCTGCCGGGGCGTGGGGGAGATTGCCGTGGGCAATCCCGCCTGGCGCAGCATGCCGTGCAGCTGCACCGCCTGTTCGTGGCTGTCGAAGAGTATGTAATAGGCTGTCATCAGCCGCGCAGCAGCTCCAAAAACGCCTCCACGCGGGTGCGCAGCTGCTCCGCGTCGTTGTCGGTGTAATCGGTCTCCAGGCCCAGGCAGGGGATGCCCTCTTCCTTCAGGCGGCGCTCTACAAGGCGGCCCTCCGTGTCATAGAGCGTGCAGAACTTCAGGTTCAGATCGATCACGCCGTCCACCTGATACTCTTTGGCCAAACGGACGATATCATCGAGACGGCCGGGGTTGGGGGTGAAGCAGGCGCAGTGGATGTTGCCCAAATACCGCTCGGTCAGCGCGTCCACAGCCTCGTCCAGCGTCTTGTTGTCCTCCTTCACCTCATGGGCGAAATAACGGGTTCCGGTGCAGTTTTCCTCACAGACCACCACGGCCCCGGAGGACTCGATGATGTTGTGCATCTTCCAGTTTGGAACGGCCAGCGGCGTGCCGGTGATCAGGATGCGGGGGGCCTTCTTGGGGGCAATGGAAACGCCCTGAGCAACGCGGTCCTCCAATTCATCGCACAGCTTGTTGACCATCTGAGTCAGGCGGGCCGGATCATCGAAGAAGGCGATCTGCATGATGAGCAGGGTATCCCGTCCGCTGATGGGTACGTTTATGTTTTTTCGGCAGTTATACAGCCGCTCCAGCGCGCGGCGCTTGGCGTTGATGAGCTTGATGGATTCATTCAGCTTATCCAGCGTCACGGTGTTGCCGGTGAATTCCTCCACCCGCTTGATGAACAGGCGAATCTCATCAGACCATGCGGCCATGTCCTGCGGGCGCTTCCCGTGGGGCAGGTGCATAATGTGCATGGGTACGTCCTCACCCAGAATCTCATAGGCTTTCTTCTTACCGTCGCAGGTGGTTTCGCCCACATACATATCCGCAATGCGGAAGAAGGGGCAGGTCTTTCCCAACCGCGCGCCCAAAGACGCCTTAATGAGCGGGCAGGTATTGGAGGGCAGGACCTTCTCGCCCTCGGGTACCCAGAACTGAGAGCCGCCGCAAAGTCCGGTGACGATGCCGTCGGCGGCGATAACCACCTCGTCGGGCACGAAGACGCAGAAGGTACCGAAGACCTTCCGGCCCTTCTTCTGCTCGTCAATCAGCTCCGCCGGACGCAGGCCATGAATATCCGCCGCCACCATGTTGAAATAGTCCATCCCTGCCGGACGGTTCTCCTGACTCAGAAATACGTCGCCGAAAGCCGTTGGGAGCACGGCGCAGAGTTGATCGTGCGTCTCCAGATCCATTCCCAGCTTTCCCCACATCTCATGATTCTTGTCTGCCACAACTTGGTCCCCCTTCATGTTTCTCAAAATTTTTTGAAATAAAGTTAATGGCTGGTCTTTCGAACCCCCGATGGGTGATAGTTTCATCATAGCTCCGACGTGCGGAATAATCCAATTGATAGATGCCCAAAAAAATGACTTTATCATTCACAAAAGCGATTGCACAACTGCATCTCAGTCTGCGTCGAGAGGCTGCGTTAAATTTGAAGGAGGTACAGAAAAGTCAAATGAAACTGCTTTCAAACAACGAAGTATTTTGCATTTTCAACAGGATATTTTCAAACAATTTCAAAAAAGCAGGAAAAAGTCACAAACGAAACGCGGTTTTTACGCGGTTTTTACGCGCTATTTCGTCGGTGCAAGGCATACTCTAAAAGAGGATGTTACGGATCGAAGCGGCATCACTATTTTATTGATTGCGGAGGTTTACTATGGAAAATACGAGACTTGCAAAAATTATGAAAGCCATGGAAGAAAACCATGTGGAACAGATGATTATCTCTGATCCTGCCTCCATTTATTACTTGACAGGCTGCTGGATTCATCCCGGAGAACGTCTGATGACCCTCTTCCTGAACACAAACGGCAAGGTACAGATGATTCTGAACAAGCTGTTTCCGCAGGGCGACAAGTTCAGCTTTGATATTGAGTATTACGATGATATCGACGACTGCGTCGCAGTCCTTGCCAAGTGTGTGGAAGACGGAAAGACCTTTGGCGTTGACAAAATTTGGCCCGCAAAATTTCTGCTGCGCTTGATGGAACTGCGTCCGGGCTGTCGTTTTGTAAACAGCTCGGTGATTGTGGATCATATCCGCCAGATCAAAGATGAAAAGGAGCAGGAGCTGATGCGTGTATCTTCTCAGGTGAACGACATGGTCATGGAAAAACTGTATCGCCACGTTGCCGACGGCCTGACCGAGCAGGGCGTTGCAGATATTCTGTTGGACGAGTATGAAAAGGCCGGCTGCGATGGCGTTTCCTTTGATCCCATCATTGGCTACGGCGCAAACGCCGCCGATCCGCACCATGCGACCGACAAGGTGACGCGCGGAAAGCGCGGTGATTCCGTCGTGCTGGACATCGGCGGCGTAAAGGACGGCTATTGCTCGGATATGACCCGCACGGTATTCCTTGGCGAGGCGTCCGAAAAGGCGCGTGAGGTCTATCATGTGGTCCTGGAGGCGAACCTGCGGGGGATTGCTGCGGCAAAGCCCGGCAATCGCTTCTGCGATGTGGATAACGCTTGCCGCGATTATATCACCGAAAAGGGATACGGGCAGTATTTCACCCATCGCACCGGTCATAATATCGGAATCGAGGATCACGAATTCGGAGATGTTTCCTCTGTCAACGAGGAAGTCATCAAGCCGGGTATGGTCTTTTCCGTGGAGCCGGGTATTTATATCCCGGGAGAGGTCGGCGTTCGGATTGAGGATCTGGTTCTGATTACCAAGGACGGCTGCGAAGTCCTCAACCGCTTCACGAAGGATCTGCTGGTGGTGTGATTTCCACCGACACAGAGGTATGTGATGGAAGAAAAGGCAACAATTAAATTTTGGGATCTTGTGTTCATCAATGTTACGGCCCAATATGGGATTCGCTGGATTGCAAAGTCCACGGCGGCAAGCTTCGGCTTCGGCGTCGGCGCGATACCGATGTGGGTGCTGTGCGCGGTTGTCTTTTTCATCCCGGAGTCGCTGATCTGTGCCGAGCTTGCGTCTACATACCCCACCGACGGCGGGCTTTACGCGTGGGTGAGGGAGGCGTTTGGTGAAAAAACAGGCTTTTTGGCAGCATGGCTCAATTGGACAGGCAAAGCTTTCTGGTACGCCGGGTTTTTAACCTTTTTCGTGATCAATCTGACCTATGTATTCGGACATAAGGAATTGGCGGAAAACAAATGGCTGGTTCTGAGCGTATCCGTGGTTATGTTCTGGATGCTGTCTTTTATCAGCACAAAGGGGCTGGCGCGGGCGAAAATGTTTACCACTGCCAGCGCCATGGGCTCTACGATTCCGACGGTGGTGATGATCGCGCTCGCCGCTGCCTCCGTTTTGCTGCTGAAGACCTTGCCCTGCGCCGCCGACTACCGGACGGAGCTCAGGCCAAACATCGACATGGACGCAATGGTTGCCTATTCAACCTTGATGTTTGCCCTGTCCGGCACGGAGGTTTGCGCGAACTTTGTCACCTCCATTGACCGGCCGCAAAAGACAATTCCACGGGCAATCTTCACGGCGGCAGCCATTATCGCGGGGCTTTACATTTTTGGTTCCATCGCCATTACCATGTTGATGCCCACGGAGGAAATTACCGGAACCACCGGAATTCTTGACGCCATCGCCCGGGCGGCGTCGTCGCTGGGGATCGGCACGTGGTTCGTGCGGCTGATGGCGGTGGGAATCGCGTTGTCCGTTGCAGGCAGTGTGGTACTGTATGTGGCCTCACCGGTCAAGATGCTGTTCGGAAGTGTCAGCCGGGGCGTTTTTTCCGATAAGATCATGGAGTGTAACGCCGAGGGGATGCCGGCCCGCGCCGTTTATGGGCAGGCGATCTTTGTCACCGTGATTCTGCTGGGGACGTCGCTGCTGCCGGCAGTGGGGTATATTTATAACATTCTGGTCAGCATTACGGCCCTGACGGGGATGATTCCCTATGTGCTGCTGTTTGCCGCTTATATCAAGCTGCGCAGCACGCGTCCGGATGAGGTACGTCCGTATGCCATGTGCCGCAACACGGAGAGCGCCGTGGTAATCGCAACGATTGCGCTGATTGCCTGTGCGCTGAGCGTGGTGCTTTCCGCTGCGCCTGCTATGAAAACGCAGGCGGACAATCTTGCCTACGAGGCGGAGCTGATCGGAGGCGGGATGCTGGTGGTCTTGCTGGGGCTATTTATTTGGCGAGTCTCTCAGCCTCGCCGGTTACAGGCAAGACAGGAGTAAATGCAGCCTGCTCCAAAAGGGCACAGCCCTTTTGGAGCAGAGGCTGTTTTTTTGACCATGCTGTGCCAAGCCGCGCATGGAATATTTTATGCGCGGCAAAGCGGTCTGCAAGAATCGTGAAAGGAAGGGCTTTTCTTGAACCTAACAAAGTATTACGCACTTTTGTACGCTATGGAAGTGGGGAACCTTTCCAAGGCCGCGAAGCAGATGAACTATACGCAATCCAATTTGAGCCGCATGATTGCCTCACTGGAGGGTGAGTTCGGTTTTCCCTTGCTGGTGCGGGAAAAAGACGGTGTGCGTCCAACCCCGGAGGCGAAAAAGATTGAGCCGTACCTGCGTATCCTGCTGCGGGATGCGGATAATTTCAATGAAATCGTCCACCGAATAAAGTATAGAGCCACCGACCGACTCTGCGTTGCCTGCTCGGAGAGTTTTTCCCAGTGTTTTCTGCCGAATGTGATGCAGTCCATGCTGGAAAAATACCCTCAGCTTGAATATCAGATCATGGTTGCCGATCACGGCGAGATCGAGTTTTTGGCGAAGCAGGGGGTGATCGATGTCGCGTTCACCTCGCCGCCCTATCCGGTGATCGAGGCGCAGATCATAGAACTTTTGCGCGAGCCGATCATGGCGGTGCTGCCGCCAAAGCATCCTCTTGCCGCGCAAGAGGCGGTGGAACCTGCCCAGCTTTTGCAATATCCCTATATTTTGCAGGAAAGCGGAACGGACGAGTATATTACGCAGGTGCTTGGAAATACCGGACTGACTCCGCCCAAGCGGTTTCGGGTGCGCGGCGACGATTGTATTCTCTCCATGGTCGCCAGAGGCATGGGGGTTTCCATGGTAACGGAAATGACGTTGCGGGGCAGCAGTGCGGATGTTGTGGCGCGCCCTCTTTTGCCGGAACAAACGCGTATGCTGTCCATGGTCATTCCCAGGCAGAACCAGCGGCAAAAACGAAGCCGTATGATTCAGGATTTGACGGCCTTCGCCCGAACGGAGGCACAGCGGTTAAATGAAGTGCGCTAAAATGAATTTTAAAAACAAAACGACAGGAAGGATCAAAGACCCTTCCTGTCGTTTGCTTTTTCCCTACTTGCCGCATTCCTGAATTGTCTCCGGTTAGATGGCGCGCGTATACTGAGCCAGCCACTCCCGCTCATCGGCAGTCATGCGGGGAGCCAGCTTATCGTAGACAGTGCGGTGATAATTATTCAGCCATGCGCGCTCCTGGTCATTCATCAGCGCGGGGTCGATGGCGTCAAGGTCAAAGGGAACGAAGGTCAGTGTCTCAAAATGCATGAACTGCCCATATTCGTTAGCTTCGCCCTTTTGAACCACCATCTCGTTTTCAAGACGGATGCCGTGTGAGCCTTCCACATAGATGCCCGGCTCGTCCGTCAGCACCATCCCCTCCTCCAGTGGGTGCGTTTCATTTTTGGCGGGTACAACGTACCAGCGGAAGCCGGTGGGGGGTTCGTGAATACTGAGCATATAACCGACGCCGTGTCCCGTACCGCAGCGGAAGTCGATGCCGAGATCCCACACAGGGCCGCGCGCCAGAATGTCCAGGTTATAGCCGGTACAGCCATAGAGGAAGTTAGCCGAGGCGAGGCGCAGCATAGCGCGCAGCACAGCGGTAAAGTGAACCTTCAGCTCTTGTGAAACGGAGCCGACTGCAAAGGTGCGGGTGATATCGGTGGACCCTTCGCTGTAGTTTCCGCCGGTGTCGTTGAGGAACAGTGCGCCGGGCTTCATGACGACATCTGTTTCCGGAGTGGAGGTGTAATGCATCATGGCGGCGTGGTCGCGGTATGCGCAGATGGGTTCAAAGCTGTCCCAGTAATAGCCGTCCTGCTCCTTGCGGAAAGCGGTCAGCTGATCGGTGGCGGAGAGCTCCGTCAGAGTATCCTCACCTGCGTGCTGTTTGATCCAGCGCATGAAACGGGTGACGGCAACGCCGTCCTTTATATGGGCTTCACGGATGTTGGACAGCTCCACCTGGTTCTTCATTGCCTTCATCAGAATCGTGGGATTAGGACGCTCCACCTTGCGAACACTGTCAGGAATACTCTTGTAAAGGGCAAAATTCAGCTTCATGGGATCAAGGAGGATCGTCTCCTGCTTTGTAAGGCAGGTGATTTCTTCGTAGATATCATTGTAGGGACGCAGGGTAAAACCGTTTTTAGTCACATAGGCGCGGCATTCGGCATTGAGCTTGCGCTCATCCATGAAAAGCAGCGCCTTATCCATATAAATCAATGCGTAGGACAGCAGCAGGGGAGAATATTCAATATCGTTGCCGCGCAGATTGATGAGCCACGAAACATCATCCAGAGATGCCAGCACATGGACGGTTGCACCGGCTTGACGCATTTCGTCGCGGACGCGGGCGAGCTTGTGGGCGGCGCTTTCGCCGGTGTACTTTTCCGCCAGCAGGAACGCGGGTTCTTCAGAAAGGGGCGGGCGATCCGTCCAGACCTTGCCGACCAGATCCTCTTCAAAGGTAAAACGGATGCTTTTATAGGAGAGAGCGGCCTCAAAATCCTTGCCCTCCTCCACGGAAAGCACGCGCCCGTCAAAACCCAGCACGCCGTTCTCCGGAAGCTCCGCCGCCAGAAATTCCTCCACGGTGGGAACGCCCGGTTCGCGCATGCGGTACAGCTCGACGCCGCTGCCGGCGAGCTGACGCTCCGCCTGCTCAAAGTAGCGGCCGTCCGTCCAAAGTCCCGCCTTGCTCTGCGTGAAGACAGCGGTGCCGGCGGAGCCGGTAAAGCCGGTAATAAAGCGGCGGCACTTAAAGTGCTCGCCTACATACTCGCTCTGGTGGTTGTCGGCAGAGGGAACGACATATGCGTCCATGCCCGCCTGTGCCATCAATAAACGCAGCTTGACAATCCGTTCTGCAACATTCATTTGCTGAACCTCCCTGACCATGATGTATTTTGGAGACGGGGG
>JAEWYA010000183.1 GCA_023395775.1 Bacillota bacterium | reverse complement strand
CCCCGCGGGGGCCGGCGTAACTTTATTTATACGTGTTCTGATAAGACTCTCAGATTCACTCGGCTTTTTCCAACTCCGGACCCCACAGGGAGACGCCGCCCCGCTGGACCTTCTTTGCCTGATACAGCGCCGTATCGGCCCGGTTCAGAATCGACTGTGAGTTTTCACCGGGGCCGCAGGCCGTCAACCCAATGCTGATTCCGGAGGAAATCAGCTTGGCGTCCTCCTCCACTGCGTGGATAAAGTCGGATTGGAGCCGGTGGCAGACGGCAATCGCTTCCTCTAAGCTCCGCTGTTGGATAATGGCGCAGAATTCGTCGCCGCCGAAGCGGAAGGGCTGGAACGTGCCATCCTCATAGCATAGCAGGATTTGGCCCAGAGACTGCAAATAGTAGTCGCCGCGGCTGTGGCCGAACTGGTCGTTGACGTGTTTGAACTGATCAATGTCCATCATAGCGAAAAACCATTGCCCGCAGTTTCGGCATTCCATTTTGCATAGTGTCTCCTCCAAAGCCCGCCGGTTCCCAACGCGAGTGAGGCTGTCGGTGATCGTCTTTTTCCGCAGACGCTGCTGCTCCAGCATGGCGTTCACGCTGAAATCAATTCTCTGTCGGTACATCCGCACCAGCAGAATGGAGACAAGGCAACAAATAGCCAACAAAAAGAGACAGACGAACTGATCGACTGCGTCCGCTCCGGTCAAGCTAACGGGAGTAACGTCGGGGTCCCAGTTCAAAAAAAGATCGGAGAACAGCTTCCCCGCGATACAGACCGCTCCGATGAGCGCGGTCAGTTTCACCCGCCCATAAAAAATGGTCAGTATCACCGGTACCATCAGTGCCAGAGACATAGCCGGAAAGAACCGATGCACCGTGTAGAGGACCAGCCCCATCCCCGCGGCGGACAGAGAAACCGCCCCGGCGCGCACAGTTTCACTGAGCTTTGCACTGCACCGGATGAGAAGGGCAACGGACAATAGCAGCAGATTGAGGCACAGAGGCGTCAGCACATACCGCCGCGCATACTGCGCGGGAATGGCGACAGGGACATGAAAGGAGTTCAACATAAAATATACCAGACACTCCATGACCACAGCCACAAGAATCATGCCGACCATGATCAGAAGATGGATGTTCATCCAGGCGTTGATAATGTCCTTATACTTCATCTGAACGATCTGACTGTTTGTCAATCTTCGCTTAGACATCCGGCGCCCCCTGCTCTCAAAATATGAGTCTGGTTTATGCCGCAGACATATACAGGCTTTAGGATATCAGAAAATACGTTATTTGTCATCAAATTTTTTGGAACTTTTTAGAATATTCCTTAATTTTCCTATTTGCACAAATTTTGAATGCTTATTTTACATATGTTACCATTTGGCAGAATGGAGCTTGCCATGCGGGGGCTGATTTCGTTTTTCTTGCGTTTTTTTTATGGGTATGGTAAAGTGAGGAAGCCGTTGGTTTCCGTCGGGGCCGCCCGGCAAATTCGGAGACGGCAGAGGAATTGAGAGACTTGAACAACGAGGTTATGTATGAGCAGCTGGGCGTCGGTCGGGCTGTGTATGAATACGGGGAGACGGTGCTGGCCGCTCTGCGGGAACGGTTTTCCGCCATCGACGCCGTGGCGGAGCACAATCAGGGTAAGGTGCTGCTGGCTATGCAGAAAAATAGGGTGAACGCCACTCACTTTGCCGCCACCACCGGCTATGGCTACAACGACGAGGGTCGCGACAATTTGGAGCGGGTGTACGCGGACGTATTCCACACCGAGGCGGCGCTGGTCCGCCCGCAGATCACCTGCGGCACCCACGCGCTGACCGTGGCCCTGTCCGCCAACCTCCTGCCCGGGGATGAGCTGCTTTCTCCGGTGGGCGCGCCCTATGACACGCTGGAGGAGGTCATCGGAATCCGGGAGAGCAAGTGCTCTTTAAAGGAGTACGGCGTCACGTATGCCCAGGCCGATCTGAGGGAGGACGGGACCTTTGATTACGACGCCATCCGTGCTGCCATCAACAGCCGCACAAAGCTCATCACCATCCAGCGCTCCAAGGGGTATGCCACCCGCCCAAGCTTTTCGGTTGCGCAGATCGGGGAGCTGATCGCCTTTTGCAAGTCTGTGAAGCCGGACGTGAAGTGCATGGTGGATAATTGCTACGGGGAATTTGTGGAGACGCTGGAGCCCTCCGACCTGGGAGCAGATATGGTTGTGGGAAGCCTCATCAAAAATCCCGGCGGGGGCCTTGCGCCCATCGGCGGTTATATCTGCGGCACGAAGGAATGCGTGGAGCGGTGTGCTTACCGCCTCTCCGCCCCGGGACTGGGGCAGGAGGTGGGCGCGAACCTTGGGCTGATGCCCGCTTTCTACCAGGGGCTGTTCCTGTCGCCCACGGTGGTGTCCGGTGCGCTGAAAGGGGCGATCTTCGCCGCCAATGTATATGAAAAGATGGGCTTTGCCTGCGTTCCAAACGCCGCTGAGGACCGCCACGACATCATTCAGGCGGTGACCCTGGGGAGCAAAGAGGCCATGGTAGCCTTCTGCAAGGGCATCCAGTCCGCCGCGCCAGTGGACAGCTACGTGAACCCGGAGCCGTGGGCCATGCCGGGATACGACTCCGATGTCATTATGGCCGCCGGGGCGTTCGTGCAGGGCAGCTCCATCGAGCTGTCTGCCGACGGACCGATCCGGGAGCCTTACGCCGTGTACTTTCAGGGTGGGCTGACATGGTACCATGCGAAGCTGGGGATTCTCATGAGTCTTCAAAAGCTGGTGGATGCCGGCATTGTGAAGCTGTAAACATGGCGGCGTCCAACCGTTTTTTCCAGCGGCGTCCGCCACCGGGCCAAGACCCATGAATCTTATTATTTTAGGAGCATCCTTTTATGTGGTTTTGGCTTTCAATTATCGCCCTGCTCTGTTGGAGCGGGTCGGACCTCTTTTCCAAAATCGGCTGCCGGGGTCAGGATTCGTATGCCCACCTGAAAATGGTCATGGCCGTGGGTCTGGTCATGGGCGTCCACGCGGCCTATGAGATCTTTGCGGGCGGAACAGAGATTTCCGTTTCCGTTCTGCTGACGTATCTGCCTGTCTCCGCGCTGTACATTTTGTCCATGACGCTGGGGTATGTGGGCCTTCGATACATCGAACTCTCTATTTCGTCCCCCATCTGCAATTCCTCCGGCGCGCTTGTGGCCGTGCTGATCCTGATTACCGGCGGCATCGGCAGCGTGAACCGCTGGCAGTTGGCCGCTGTGGCGCCGGTGTGCGCGGGCGTGGTGGGTCTTGGCGCGGTGGAGGCCGGAGAGGACGACGGTCTGCGGGCCCTGCGGCAGGAGGCATCCAATTATAAGTACGCAAAATCGGCGCTGGCGCTGGTTCTGCCGGTGCTGTACTGTCTTCTGGATGCGCTGGGGACCTTTGCGGATTCGCTGGTGCTGCGGATGCTGGATGAGGACTCTGCCAACGCGGCCTATGAGCTGACATTTTTTCTCTGCGCCGTGGTGTGCTTTATTTATGTGGTGCCGGTGAAAAAGCAGCCACTGATCCCCAGGCAGGAGGTACCCAAGTATATAGGCGCCCTTTGCGAGACGGCGGGCCAGTTCGCCTATATCTACGCCATCGGCGACGAGGACCATGTGATGATGGCCGCGCCCATCATCTCCGCCTACTGTGTGGCCTCCGTGCTGTGGAGCCGCGTCTTCCTGAAGGAAAAGCTCTCCAAGAAGCACTACGCGGCGGTGGCCGCCGTGATCGTGGGAATCGTGATTCTGGGCGTGTTTGACGCATGACGCTCCGCAAGGTCGATCCTCCAGATGAAATAAAAAGCGCCCGATTCCGGTTTGCTGCCGGAAGCGGGCACTTTTCGTAATTCAGTTCACAGCCGGTCCGCCTTGGTTTCCGCAAACCAGAAATTGTACGTCTGACGCCAGACTCTGGCTGCGTCCTCCGTGTGACAGACCACCCGCACATGCCGGGGCGTGTCGTGGTCCCGGAGAAAGTCCATGATGACCCGCAGGGAGACCGTGGCGGCCTGAACCGCCGGGTAACCGAAGACTCCGGTGGAGATGCAGGGAAAGTCCACGGACTGGATGCCGTTCTGCGCCGCAAGCTGGAGACAGGAGCGGTAACAGGAGGCCAGCTTTTCTGCCTCGCCGGATTGTCCGCCCCGCCAGACCGGGCCAGGCGTGTGGAGGACATAGCTTGCCTTCAGCCGGTATCCCTTTGTCAGCTTTGCCTGGCCGGTGGAACAGCCGTGGAGCGTGCGACACTCCGCCAAAAGCTCCGGCCCCGCCGCCCGGTGGATAGCTCCGTCCACACCGCTGCCCCCCAGCAGGGATTCATTTGCGGCGTTGACAATGGCCTCGGCGTCCGACTCCGTAATATCCCCCACTACGATGGAAAAACGGACCATATACGCGCCTCCTTCCGAAATTCACCATATACCTCCGCCGCAGAAAATACAAGCATTTCTCATGCATTTTTACTTGTTTTTGCACTGTGACCATGATAAAATGAACATATAAATTGTTATTTTTTCCCAACATAGCGAGAAAAGGAGGCATTCCATGCCGAAATTCACTCCAACCTATACCGGAACGCTGCGCAGCCACTCGGTGACGCTGCCCCAGTGTATCAGCGAATGCAGCGGTATCCGTATTTTTGGCCGGCGCATCAAATCCCTGGCCTTTTCCACCGACGTTGCCATCATAAAGAACATCAATGCCGATGCCATCATCGCGGTGTATCCCTTCACACCCCAGCCGGTGATTTCCCAGGCCATTAACAACGTATCGGACGTGCCGGTATTTGTTGGGGTGGGAGGGGGCATCACCACCGGCGCGCGCTCCATTCGGCTGGCGATTCAGGCAGAGCATCAGGGAGCCTATGGAGTGGTGCTGAACGCGCCTACTTCCAACGAGGTCATTCACCAGATCAAGGAGGAGGTGGATATTCCGGTTGTAATCACCGTGGTGTCGGAGCATACGGACATCCGGGCGCGGATAGAGGCCGGGGCTGATTTTCTCAACGTATCCGGCGCGGCCCGGACCCCGGAGATCGTGGCCCACATCCGCCAGCAATTTCCGGAGGTCCCCATTATCGCCACCGGCGGACCCACGGAGGAGAGCATCCTCAGCACGATCCGGGCGGGGGCCAACGCCATGACCTATACGCCGCCAAGCAACGGAGAGCTGTTCGCGCAGCTTATGGAGAGGTACCGGGAGACGCACTGAGCGAAAGGCGCTCCCCCTCGGCCCGGTCGGACTGCGGGGGAGCGCCTGAAATTATGCCTGGGCGAGATATTCCCCGCAGACCCGCCGGGCGTCCGCGGCGATTGAATCTTCGTCCACAGTGACCAGCCGCCCGTCCCGGACGACGATCCTGCCGTTGACCACCGTCATGTCCACCGGACCACGGAGGCCCACTGTCGCCAGAACGGAGGCAGGGTCGTACCCGCCGCCCACCAATTCGAGCCGACGGGAGTCCACCAGGAAGAAGTCCGCGCACTTGCGCACCTCCAGGGACCCGATATCCGTCCGGCCCAGCAGCCGGGCGCTTCCGCGGGTGGCCAGCTTTAAAACGCCGTACCCCGACGGCGCGGCGGCGCTGGAGCGGAGTCGGTGAAGGAGATAGGCGATCCGCAGCTCCTCCATCAGGGACGAGCCGTCGTTGCTGGCGGAGCCGTCCACGGCCAGCCCCACGGGGACGCCCAGCTCCAGCATTTCCGGAATTTTTGCCACGCCGGAGCTGAGCTTCATGTTGGAGATGGGGCAGTGGGCAACGCCCGTGCCGGTATGGGCAAGCTCCCGCAGCTCTTCGCCGCTGAAATGGATGCCGTGGGCATACCAAACGTCTGGGCCGGTCCACCCAAGAGACGCCATGTACTCGAGCGGCCGCATATGGAACTTTTCCAGAGTGAAACGCTCCTCATCCTGCGTCTCTGCCAGATGAGTGTGGAGCCGGACGCCGTATTGCCGGGCCAGAACCGCGCTTTGGCGCAGCAGCTCCGACGAGACGGAAAAGGGCGAGCAGGGGGCCAGCGCCACCTGACGCATGGAGCCGAACGCTGGGTCGTGATACGTCTCGATGCACCGGGCGGAGTCCTTCATGATCTCGTCCACCGTCTGGACCACGCTGTCCGGCGGCAGCCCGCCGTCCTTTTTGGAGAGGTCCATGCTGCCCCGGGAGGCGTGGAACCGGACGCCCAGCTCCTCCGCCGCGGCAAACTGGACGCCCATCAGGTCGCCGGCCCCGGCGGGGAAGACGTAGTGATGGTCGAAGACGGTGGTGCAGCCGTGCTTCAAAAGCTCGCCGCAGCCCGTCAGGGTACTCAGGCGGACGGCCTCGCCGTCCAGCCCCTTCCAGATTTCATACAGGGCGGTAAGCCAGTCGAACAGCTCCAGATTCTGCACCTGAGGCAGGTTTCTGGAAAAGGTCTGGTACAGGTGGTGGTGGGTGTTCACAAGCCCCGGATAGCACCAAAAATGAGAGCCGTCCAAAAC
>JAEWYA010000160.1 GCA_023395775.1 Bacillota bacterium | reverse complement strand
ATTTCCGGATTTTACTTTGTGCAAGTTGTCAGGTGGGCAGGGCCCGCTTTGCGGATAGCTTGCTCTCCCAAGTGGTCCGCAAAGCGGGCCTTTTTTCTTGTCCCTAAAATTAGCACTTTTTATGCCGGGATGCGAACCACCAAGCGGAAAGGCCGCACGCGGTTCGCAATTGAAAATCTCAGGAATTGAAGAAATCCAGTAGCTGTTGCTTATATAACTCAAAATATTCCGCGCAAAGCAGATGGTACTTTTCAGTAAATAAGATGGAATAAGTCATATAAATGGATAGAAATTATGCTTCATTTCGGGAGAGGTATCATGATTTTTAAGTTGAATACGCCATCTTCGGCGCTAAAAATTGCCTGACCGCCACGCTCTTTGGCAATGGCCAAGATACTGCGGACTCCGTAGCCATGACCCTCGAAGGGCGATTGGGGAAGTCCGTCTTTCATTTTAATTTCTCCTGAATAGGGATTATCCGTTGAAATCAGCAGCTTGTTTTTGTGTACCATCGCCATAAAAGTCACGGTTTTGCACCGCGAATCAATGCAGGCAGCAGCGGCGGTGATGGCGTTCTCAAGGCTGTTGGAGAGCAGCGAACAAAACTCAGTATCGCTTAGGGAAATCGTGGCCGATAGCTTTGCGTCCACCGACAGGAGAACGCCCTTTTGCTCTGCTATAGCGGAAAAAGCGGATAAAACCAGATTCGCCGTTTCATTCTCGCAAAAGCGCACTGGAGTGATCGCGTCCATGTCGGACTGTACGGTTTTCAAATACTCTTTGATTCCTTCGATGTTTTCCGCTGAAGCCAAGCCTTGCAGAAGCGAAAAATGATGCCGCATGTCGTGGCGATAAACGGCGGTGCATTCCTGCAGTTTCCGGAGCGTGGTAAACTCTGTTTTGGCCAGCTGAAGCTGTGCAGTCAGCATATCCCGCTCTCTCTGCGCGTCCGCCTGCTTTTGCGTTTCGGCGTAATAGAGGATGACAAATACGAAATAGAAAACGGATACTATCGAGGGCATGAACTGCACCGCCCATTTAGTGCCCGTGTAAAGTATATCGGTGCAGATGGTGGTAGAATAGTCGAACAAGTAATAAAAAAGAGGTACTGCTCCTAATAACATGCGGGATTGAATGGATTTTTCCATCAGCTCCCGGACGGACCCGGCCACATATCTTTTCAGGAAATAATAGGCCAGAAGCACGGCCGTGATATAAAAAATGTGGTCCGCGAGCCTGCTGCCAAAGACGGCGCCTGCAAGGAAACCGACCCAACGCGGAGCCTGACAGCACAGATAACCGGTAAGCACGCTGGTGGCGGAGATTAGCCACGGACGCTTAAAATAGAGGGAGGATAAAAGTATCATCGGCACATGAATGATAAGCGGATACAGTTTCGACGTCGTGTCTATGCCGAAAAACCACCAGCAAGCGGACTGAACGATCAAAAGAATTGCGCAAGCGCAGCCAACAGCAATCTTGTTCTTCCGCGTACGCTCGATGCCAGCGAAGAGAACCGAAACCGAAACGCCAAAGAGCAGAGAAGAAGCAAATCGTAGGAGTCCTATGACGGTCTCAAACATTCAGGTTCGCCTCCTCTGTCCTGCGCCAATTCCTCCGCTTCCTCAAACAAAAACTTCGTATAGGCTGTCCGAACCTGCGGATAAGCCGTTCTTGCCACCGGCACACGCCGCCCAGTCACAGTCACAAGCTCTCCCTGAAGCAGCTCCTGTACCCACTGCAGATTTATGAGATAGGAACGATGCACCTTTATAAAACCGGGCCTTTTCAGCAGAGCCCGTTCAAAATCCGCAAGGCTGCCGGATACCTCCCGCTTGCCGCCGTCCGTCAGATAAAAATGAAGTTTTTTTGCACTGACTTCTATGTATTCGATTTTTCCATAGGGCAAGCTGAACACACTGGATTGCGTTTTGATGCGCAGGGCGTCCTCCGGCCTTTTGAAATCGGTTATCAGCCTGTCGAGAATGGGAAACAGCTTTTCTTCCGTGGCGGGCTTCAAAAGATAATAGTGCGCGCGAACGCTGTAGCTTTCCACCGCGTATTCCGGCGAGGAGGTCAGAAACACAATCTCAATTTGGCTGTTGTGTCCCCGAATTTCGCGGGCCGCCTGCATACCGTTTACGCCGGGCATCAACATATCCAACAGAAGCAGATCGTAATCCCTGCCCTCCATGGAGGCCAAAAGCTCAGTGGCATTCTGAAAGCTCACATAGGAAAGCTCCGCCTTCCTGTCATGCCGATACGATTCCAGCAGAGAAGCAATTTGCAGCAAGTCTCGTTTATCATCGTCACAAATAGCAATCTTCAGCCGCTCCGCCTCCTCTCTTTATCATATATGTAACATTTTACTATAATGTTTGGCTTTCTTCAATTGCTTAAATTACCGTTCAGGCCGAAATCTACTACCATTCAGGCAAAAAACGGTTTTCGGGCGGTTTTTCTGTTATTCTGTCGATAAATACAACAAGAGAGGTGTGACGCCGTGTGCCCACTTTAATCGCTTGCTTTGTTGCGGGCATCTGCGTGGCGGGATTTGTGACAATCTGGTTTACTACTGCCTTTAAGGAGCTGTCGGCAAAGCAGAACAACCTTACTGCTCTTGAGGAGCAGCTGCGGCTGCATGAGGGACTGTACGCCCAGGCGAGGGACGGCCCCGACGCACAGCCCTCCGCCAGAATGCTGGAAACCAGCCGGATGCTCTGCCGTGAGGCGGCTAAAAGCTATAACCGCATCCTACGCAAACCCATGAACCGCTTCCCGGCTCTGCTGATGGGCTTTCGGACGGCGGAGGAAAACAGACAAACCAATAAGGAGATACAATAAAAAAGAGGAGAAATCATGACATGAAAAAACGATTTTTAAGCATTTTGCTCACCCTTTGCCT
Source organism: Bacillota bacterium (assembly GCA_023395775.1). Lineage (GTDB taxonomy): Bacteria > Bacillota > Clostridia > Oscillospirales > Oscillospiraceae > Oscillibacter. The sequence continues at coordinate 7,481 of JAEWYA010000160.1, read as the reverse complement.
GGTGATCACCCTGCTGCCCACGACGGCGAGTGCGGCGGATTTGACAAATCTGTACATCGGCAGCGGTGCAGCGGTCAGCCTGCCGACGACTGACGGCTACTATACCTTCGGCACCAATAGTGGCGGAGCCGGCACGGCAAGCAATCAGGCATCCCTTCCCGCCGACGGCTGGACATGGGCGGTGCAGTACAACGCCTGGGCTTCGGTGAAGTACACCCTCACCCTCAACAACGCAGCCATAACGACAAATTATTGCGCACCGGGCAGTCTCATGGCTGCAATCCATGCCGACGGCGACTTAGACGTCGTTCTGCTCGGCGTCAATACCGTCACAGGTCTAGACGGCACTAATTCATACAGCAGCGGCAGTTTCGGCGTGTATGTATCTGGATCGCTGACTGTAGGCGGCAGCGGAAGCCTTACCGCCAACGCCGGAAAAGCGCCTTTCGCCATGAGCGGCGGTATTTTTGCCACAAACAGCATCACCATTTCCGGCGGAACAATCACAGCCATCGGCGGATACGGGGCCCGTAGCTTTGGTTTGGGTACCATTTACAACGGCGGAGATAGTATCGCAATATCCGGGGGAACGGTCACCGCCATCGGCAGCGAAACAGGAGGTTCTTCAAGTTGTGGTATATGGACCTACACCGTCAGCATTACCGGCGGCATCGTCACCACCACGGGCATTATCAATGGCGTTTCGGCCAACACAATCAACATTAACAACGGAGAAGGTGACGGTCTGCTTATCGCCAAGGGTAGACAACACGCGGCGACCAGTGTTCCAACCTGCGGCAGCGGCAGCGCGGCGCTCAGCGGCTCGCCTTCGGATTACACTGGCGTGTGGGGCGTCAGCGCCATATATCCCAGCGCCAATATTCTCAATTCAACCCTCAATTTGTCAACATGGAGTGATGACGCTACAACATATTGGAACGCTTCCACCGGCGGCTATAAAACCGAGACGGTGGGCGAAGTTAAGACCCTTACCCTCAAAAATGTCATCATAAACACACCGGACAATTTTAGCGGAAACAATTGGGGCATCATATTACCCTCAGAAAATGTAAATATTGTGCTCGAAGGTGTCAACATTGTCAATGCGGGCAACGCAAATAGTTCGAGCTATAGCTACGGCATTTGGGGTGATGACAGTAATATCTCCGTCTCCGGCGACAACCTGATCGTTCTTAGCGGCACAGGGGCAATCGGCAGCAGCGGACTTTATGCGGGAGCATCTCTCAGCATTGAAAGCGCAAAGGTAGTCGCTCTCAGCGACCGGACATACCCGAACAATTCGAGTGCCGCTATAAGATCCGACGGAGCAGTCTTTTTTAGCGGCGGTACCACCATTGCCGTAGGTGAGGGCGATAACGGCAATAGCATGGGAGTACAGAGCGGTGATAGCGTAAGCATTACCGGCGGCACCACCATTGCCGCAGGTGTCTTTGGTAGCAACTGCTATGGCGTGTACGCCGAAGGCACCGAGAGCAGCATCAGCATTACCGGCGGCACCACCATTGCCGCAGGTGTCTTAGCTGGCAGTAACAGCTATGGCGTGTACGCCGAGGGCAGCGTAAATATTACCGGCGGCAACGGCACTGCCTTTACGACAGGTGCATATCCCGGTACCAGCAAGAAAGCTTTTAATAATTCACCGCAGGGCAACGAAACCCATGTTCCTGTCCTGACCGCCGGCAGCTGGACCGAAAATTCGGCTATCTGGAACGTGTGGCAAAGAGCAACCACGCCCAACGCGACCATCGACTATGTGGCTGAAAAGCTGACAGGCCTGACGGCAAGCGCTGCCTATGAGGTGAACAGTACGGCTGATGCGGCGGATGCAGACGGAAAAATCACGATACAAAACGCTTGGCTTGGCACAACGATTTCTCTTGTGCAGAAGGGTGACGGCACCTCCACCGTCGACAGTGCGGCGAAGAGCATTACACTGGCGGCTCGCCCTGCGGCACCTTCCTGCACCGCGGTGCAGCCCTCCGCAAGCTCCGCAACCGGTACGGCTTCCGGCATTACAACAGATATGCAGTATTCCATAAACGGCGGAACCTCATGGACTGATGGAACGGGCACAGATGTCACCGGGCTTAATCCCGGTACGGTTCTGGTTCGTGTGAAGGCAACTCCGACCACTCCGGCTGGACTGAGCCAAAGCATAACCATTACCGCATACACTGCTCCGCCTTCTTCCGGAGGCGGCAGCACCCGGCCGGCTCTGGTAACTAAAATTGACAACGGCGGCAGCACGACAAATTCTAACATCGGCCAGCTTGTTTCCGACGGGAAAACCCTGACGGTGAACGGAGACAAGGGTGCAAAGCTCGTGTTCAACACAGAAGCCCTCAAGGGCATTGACGGTCAGACCTCCGGCAGCATTAAGGTGGAGATGAAGGATGTTTCCCCCGCGCATCAGGAGAATCTCCCCGGCAAGCAGGTGTTCTCGCTGACGGTTTCCTCCGGCAGCAGTACCATCACAAATTTCGGCGGCTCGGTCACAGTCACCCTGCCTTATACCCTTAAGGATGGAGAAACGGCAAACGAAGTTACTGTCTGGTACCTTGCAGGCAACGGCGGAATGACCGAGGTTCCCTGCACCTACGACCCCGCAACAGAGCTCGCCACCTTTACGGTCAACCACTTCTCTCTGTATGTGGTGGGCGTGGGCACGCCCTGGGTCAATCCCTTCACCGATGTAAGCAAAAACGACTGGTTTTACAACGCGGTGAAGTTTGCGAACCAGAACGGCCTCTTTGCGGGCACCGGCGCCGACACATTCTCGCCCGACAGCGCCATGACCCGCGCGATGCTCTGGACGGTGCTGGGCCGTATGGACGGGCAGAGCCTCTCCGGCAGCGGCGTATTTGAGGCTGCACGCAGCTGGGCCATGGGCGCCGGCATCACGGACGGCACCAACCCGGACGGATGCATCACCCGGGAGCAAATGGTAACCATCTTGTGGCGGTACGCCGGCTCACCCAAGGTAGACAGCGGTCTGAGCAACTTCTCCGATGTGGGCAGCGTGGCAAGCTATGCTGCGGACGCCATGGCCTGGGCGGTGGAAAACGGCATGATTGCAGGCGCGAACGGTGCTCTGATGCCGCAGGGCAACGCCACCCGCGCACAGGTAGCGACCATTCTGCAGCAATTCATTGCAGCAACGGTAAAGTAAATCCTATCGGAACGCAAAGCAGAGGGACGGACTCATGTTCGCCCTCTGCTTTTTGTGTGACAAGTAACATACTTATTCGCCAGATAAAAGCCTAACCACCGGTACCTATCGGCCATACGGTATGGACTGCTCAGGTTTCGTGGATTGGGTATTTTATAATGCCAGCGACAGTGAATACTATCCTTTTTGCTTTTATGTCGATTCTCACTATGCTTTATGAATTTCATCTTTTAATACTTTAACAGCTACGAATTCAAGCATATACTTGCTGCTAAAACCGATCTTCGGCATGGAAACGGTGTTCTGGATGTGCGTACTCAGTCCAAAAATTTGCGTGCTACGCTTCATATAAAACTCCGTCTGCGGCGGCGCAACAAGATAATCCAGCGCCAGCGAGGGATTTGCTTTTACCTCGGGATCGTGGCTGGAAGCGCCGGTGAGCGTCCGCCCCGGCGCGCGGCTTTTACGTAGGGCATTGACCTCCCGAACCTTCTGTACCACCTCAAAGAGCCTTGCCCGTCCCGGCACGCCATATGTCCAGGATGCGTCCATGCTTGAGGGAATTACTCTGATTGCTGATAATATCACCTCCGGGAGAGTAGAAAACGGCAGTTACTTTTACCAACTTCCGTTTGCAATGCAGCTGGCTGCCACCCAAATTGGAAGGCCCTGATAGCTTTGTGTCACCGCCTTTTGAGGGGTTTGCCCAAAACTCCATATTTTCTCACATCATACCAGACGTGATGATGGTTGCATAGAGAATTCTTGGGTGTTTTGACTTGAAATGTCAAATTATCTGTTCTTTATGTTGATTATAGCACCGGAGAATGACATTTGTTGTCAGTCCCCAAAATAATCTTGTAAATTCCTCCCTTGGCACGAAAAAAGATTCCGGACAGGATCGAGTTGACCACCTGATTGACCTTCTCCGCGCGGTAGGTGGACGGCCCGTCGCATAGCTCTTTGTGCTGCGTTCGGTTGTCGCACATTGCGCACCTTCACCTCACCGTTTACGCCGTGGTGGCTCTTTCCGATGGTAGACGCAAAAATGCGGCCACCGCAGTGACCGCAATAGATGTTGCCGGAGAGCATTGCTTCAGCCGTTCATCGTCCATGGTGAAGCCCTTCATCATGTATTCCTTCAGGCGTTCGGTAGCCCAGCACCGGAAATTTGTGGCGATAATGGACTTCACACGGTATCCAAGAGAAATAATCATGTCAAGGTTATAGTGCGTCGCGTTATAGACTTTTCCGTCAGCGGCAGTTGTTCGGAATTTCCGAACAACTGAATCCTCAGTCAGCTCGCCATCCTCAAAAATATGCTTGATATGCTCGCTGATATTAGATTTGCTGGCCTGATACAATTCACATAGCTATGCCTGCGTAAGCCAGGCCGTTTCGTCCTCCATACGGACATCAATATGCGTCAGACCATCATCGGTCTGATAAATCATAATTTCGCCCTTTTCCTCCGCGGAAGATCTTGGTCTTGAGCGCATGGTAAACACCTCTCTTACGTCAGCTCTGCAGACTACTTCTTTATTTCATTATACCACGTGAACTTCTGTCTGCCTACATTGCCTTACCAAACAAGGTTTAGGATGATCATCCCGCTCCTATGCCATCAAAAAGTTCTCCGTTGATATGAAGAATATCGTCAATAGGAATGCTTGTTCCTTCGCGCAGAATCACCGTTCGCTCGTAGTCGTCAATCTTTTTTACCGTGCCGGAGACGCTTACATATGCGCCGCCGGCCTTCTTTTTGTCCGGAACGAAGTAGGTGATGGTCACCTTGATCGGGGTGGGCAGCCGTTCGTGCACCAGCGTCAGCCGCAGGTCGATTACTTCCTTTTCACTCTCGTCCAGCTCGATGCGCCGATCCGTCAGGCGGGCTGTTTCCTCCACCGCCGCTTCGTAGCCGGTCAGAGCGGCAAAGGGAGAAAACTGCGCTGCACGGTCCAGGCGGGACATGGAAGGATGCTTTTCGGAAACATGGTGCGGCAGATGGAGAATATCGTCGTAAGGCGTGTTCATGCTTTGTGCCCTCCGATCTGCCCATTGCGCTGGATGGTGGTCGCTCCCTCCTGCAGGTTGGTCCCTTTCAGAATGGCGTTCTTCCCGTATTTCTCCTGAATCTTCAGCATGGCGTGCTGCATCCGCTTCTCGCGCTCCAAGTCGGCAGCTTCGCGCCGGCACTTTTCCTGCTCGGCAGCGTAATCCGTGAACAGGTCAAGCTGTTCAGTTTCCGGCTGCCCGGTGGCCTCGCGTTCCGGAACGACATGGTTGGCTGTGAGATAAATGCGGCGCACCAGCAATTTTGGGTTCATGATGCGGTTGAAAAGCACTATCACGGCCTCGACAATGAGCTTCGTAGAGGAGGTCTGCCGGTCAAGATTGGCTGTGCCGTGGGCGTGCTTCGGGATCTTCCTGCCATAGCGGTCTGTGGTCACTTCACCGCTGTAACTGCTGCTGACGGCGGGGTCGATGAGATTTTCGATGTCGTAGCCCACGGTCAGTACCAGCTGGTCTGTCACAAGCTCCTTGCGTACCAGATCAAGAACCAGCAGCTCCGTCATCTCCCGAACCACCAGCTTTGCTTTCTCGAAGGAATAGGGACACTGCAATACTTGACCGGAGCCGACGCTGTTTGATTCCGGTTTATATGCCTTGATATCGCCGATAGTACAGGGTTCCCAGCCCCAGGCGTGATCGATGAGCAGCTCCGCGTTTACGCCGAATAGCCGGTAAAGCCGTTCCTCGTCGTGAATGGAGCACCGCGCCACATCGCCCATAGTAAAGAGCCCGTTTGCCTCCAGCTTCTTCGCATAACCTTTGCCTACGCGCCAGAAATCCGTCAGCGGACGATGGCTCCAAAGCTCGCGGCGATAGGATTCTTCATCCAGCTCCGCAATACGCACGCCGTCCTTGTCCGGTACAATATGCTTAGCTTCAATATCCATCGCGATCTTGCAGAGATAGATGTTTGTCCCGATGCCTGCTGTGGCCGTGATGCCGGTGGTTTTCAGCACGTCCTGAATGATCGTCATAACCAGCTCCCGGGCGGTGCAGCGGTAGGTCGCGAGGTAATCGGTGACGTCCATGAATACCTCGTCAATGGAATAGACATGGATGTCAGAAGAGGACACATACTTGAGATAGATATTATAGATCTCCGTGCTGCGCTTCATATAAAGCGCCATCTGCGGCGGCGCAACGAGATAGTCCAGCGCCAGCGTAGGATTGGATTTCACATCGGGATCATGGCTTGAGCTGCCTGAGAGTGTACGCGCCGGCGCGCAACTTTTGCGCTGGGCGTTTACCTCTCTGACTTTCTGCACGACCTCAAAAAGCCGCGCTCGCCCCGGCACGCCGTAGGCTTTCAGGGACGGCGAAACCGCCAGACAGATGGTTTTCTCCGTCCGGCTCTTGTCCGCCACCACCAGATTCGTCTGCATCGGGTCGAGTCCGCGCTCGATGCACTCGACTGAGGCATAAAATGACTTGAGGTCAATGGCGATATAAACTTTTTGCTTGTTCTTCTCCATCCGTTTTATTCCTCAACTGTTCCAGCAGTCCTTGGCATCCAGCCTCAACCGCCTGCCATGTTGAGGCAAAGTCGCGGGTATACCATGGGTCCGGGATGTCGTCCTGACGGCCCGCATATTCTCCCAGCAGGTGCAGCTTGTTCGCATAATCGCCGCCGCAGATATGGTACATATTGCGCAGGTTTTCCTGATCCATACCGATCAGAAGATCGAACCGGTCGTAGTCGGCATTTGTGAGCTGCCGTGCCGTTTTGCCGGCGCAGTCGATCCCATGCTCCGCCAGCAGCTTCCGCACGGGCGGGTACACAGGATTGCCGATTTCCTCAGTACTGGTGGCCGCGGAGGAGATTTCGAATTGCTCCGAGAGTCCAACCTTGTGTACCAAATCCTTCATGATAAATTCTGCCATCGGGCTGCGGCAGATGTTGCCGTGGCAGATAAAAATTATCTTTGTCATGTACTTCCTCCGGGATGTCTTGTTTCATTTCAGTATAGCATGGTTCCGATACTTCGTCGAGGACAAGCTGCGTTGGAAGATGAGCCTTTTTGGGGGGAAAATCATTCCGTTACATCATTTCCATCCCGCTGAGATACTGCGCCTCGGTAATGTTAAAATCAATCCGGATACCATAGTTTTGGCTTATGGTGACAGCCTTGATCAGATAGGACGCCACCATCTTTTTCTCCTCCAGCGAAGCGCCGTCATAAACTTCCGCCCAGGAGAGGAGCCGCTGATGTTCCGCCTT
>JAEWYA010000125.1 GCA_023395775.1 Bacillota bacterium | reverse complement strand
CAGAGACGGCGCGCCGCTGAGGTCCTTGGGCGGTTCGCTGCTGACCTTGGCGGCGGACACGCAGACCCGCTTCTTGCGGGAGACAGCTTCCGCACGGAACTCCACGGGGAACCGGACCTCGATGCCCCGGTCGCCCAGACTCCCCTGCACCTCCTCGGCGCAGAAGGCGTGGGCGGTGACCCGGCAATCCTCCGGCAGCTCCAGCTGACAGTTGACGTCGATGCTTCGCTCCGCGACCAGCGCTGCGCCGCCCTCGTCCAAATACAGCGCCCGGATGGCAACTGCGGAGCGGAGCGTGACGCCGCCGCCCTCCCGGTTGACGGATACCGCGCCGGGAACGGCCGAGAGGGTCAGAACCGATTCCGCGACCACGCCGATTTCCAGTACCTCCCGCACTGTCTGGCGGCGGGTAAGCGTCTCCGCAAAGTCGCAGAATTGCAGGGGCTTGGCGTCGTAGCTCAGGTCATAGGCCGTGCTGTACAGGTCGCATAGCAGCGTCGCGTCCTGCTCCTGACGCAGCAGCGCCGCGGCATGGAGGTAAAGCGTTACGGCTATCTTCCGGTTGTCATGGTCGCCATCCACCTGAATGTCGGTTCCGGTGAGCTGGAGCCTGACCGTGGGGACGGAACCCTCTGCGGCTCCCTCCACCTCCATGATCTGGGAAAACGGCAGCTCGCCGGAGGTGGAGCAGCACTTTCCCTCCGGGGAGCGATACAGGAGGGACACAGTGAAAAGGCCCTTCAGGATCAGCTTGCTGCCCACGACCTTGGCCTCCGTTACGGAACTGCACACGCGGCTGGACAGAATCTCCGCGGCCCCTGCCCTGCCCGGCGACAGGTCCATCTCATCTGAAAATGTAAAATCCTTCTCAACAATATGTGTCAGGGCGGTGGTGTGCTGAACCTCTTGACGCTTTTGAATGCACAGCGTCTTTTCCGCCTCCGCATCGGTGCAGAACTCCGTCGCCGTACGGCGGTAGCCGGTGAGACGGGTCACCAGCTTGCAATGGGTAAAGATTTTGCGAGGGTTCAAAGCTCGGGTCTCCAGCAATTCCGGTTCCGTATCAGCCAGCAGCACCACGCACTCCGGCATGGCCTTGGCGTCCGACTCGGCGGAAAAGGGCAAAGCGAAATCCAGAGTACGGACACCGCTCTCGCCGTCCGGTGTGTAAAGCACCGTAACCCGTATGGTGCCGGAAACCTCTGCCTTACCGTCCCGCAGCTCCCGGCTGTGGAGATAGACTTTGCCCTCCGTGTCGATGATACGGGCGATGTCGGGGCAGTAATCCGGCACGATTGTCTCCGCCGTCTCCTCCTGCGTCAGCGTCAGTTCGCCGCCTACATCATAGGCGTCGAAGCGGGCCTTTTTCAATTCCAGTTCCATTCAGACCATCCTTTCCCGGCCATTGTGATTCTGGCGTATCCTATGCCGGGAAATGGTCGGTTATTCCTTGATTCCGAACAACCTGCGCAGCAGTCCACACAGCGCTTTGGGGGACTTCCAGACGACGATTTTCATAAGACGCACTCCTTTTCAAATAAGACTCATCTCAGCGCCGAAGACAGGCGCATCCGCAGGCAATCAGAAGAAGCGCGACGATAAACATCAGGCATCCCGTCGGAAAGACCAACGCAACCAGAATGCCAAACCCCAGCGCTACCGCGCACCTACCCAGCCAACAGCCTCCGCCGCGACGAAACCACATATCTGCCGCACCTCCTCCCGTACTCCAGTATATACGGGGGAGAGGAAAAGCGTGCAGTCGGAGCGCTTGGAGCAGCGGAGAAATTTTTCAAGGGCCGGGATTAAAAAAAGCTCGGATACCGCTTTGGCAGTATCCGAGCGCGCCTTATTTTTTTTGTTCCTCCCACTCTTTCAGGGGCTTCAATTCCTCGTAAAGCCGAAGATAGCTGTCGTGGCGGCTCTTTTGGATGTCGCCGTTTTTTAGAGCCTCCAGCACCGCGCAGCCCTTTTCCTTTGTGTGGCTGCACCCCACGAACCGACAGTCGGAAAGAAAAGGCGCAAAGTCCGGGAAAGTCTCCGGCAGACGCTGCTTCAGCTCAAAATCAAGCTCGTCGGTGTCGAAGGAGGCAAAGCCGGGAGAATCTACCACATCCGCGCCGCAATTCAAGTGAAAAAGCTCGATGTGTCGGGTGGTATGCCGTCCGCGGCCAAGCGCCTCACTGATCTCACCCACCTGAAGATGAAACTCCGGGTCCAACGCGTTTAAAATGCTGGATTTCCCCACGCCGGAGTTCCCTGTAAAGGCAGATAGTTTTCCAGCTATTAGGGGTTTCAGTTCCTCCAGCCCCTCCCCCGTCTCCGCGCTGACGCGGACGGTGGGGAATTCGGCGGCGCGGTAGATGTGGTACAGGCTGTCGGCGCTGTTCAGATCGCACTTGTTTAGCACCACCACCACGCCGCAGCCCTTCAGCGCCGCAATGGCGGAGAGCCGGTCAATCAGATAGGGGTCGGTTTTGGGGAGAGCCTCCGAGGCGATGACCACGATCTGATCCACGTTTGCAACGCTTGGACGGCGAAAAGCGTTTTTCCGGGGCTTCACAGCCTCCACGAATCCCTCGCCGTTTCCCAGCTCCCGAAGCTCCACCCAGTCCCCCACCAGCGGAGAAAGGCCCTCTTTGCGGAACTTTCCCCTGGCGCGGCACTGGAGAATCTCCCCGTCGGCCTCCACGTAATAAAACCCGCTGAGCGCTTTTTTAATCCGGCCCTCACGCATTGAAATCCACCGTCCGCGTTTCAAAGAGAACGCCGTCGTAATAGACCTGCACCGTGCCGGTGCCGGACCCGGTCAACTCAAGGGGAATTGTCCCCTGGCTGCAATCCACATTGCCATCATATTGCGACTCACCGTTCAGCAGGACCACCATATGAACCGTTCCCCGTCCGTCCTGCGGCAGTGAAAAGGTAACGGACTTGGTAACCGTGTTCCCACTGGGGGGCTGGGTATTGGCCGCCCCATTGCTGACTGAGAGAGTAATGGTGTCACCCTTATTGGCCTGTGAATTCAAGGGCAGATCCTGATCCACCACCGTGCCGGCGGGCTCAGTGCTATCCACCTGCTTTTCCTTAACCGCAAGTCCCGTGCCTTTCGCAAGCTCCCTTGCCTTGTCAATGGAGAGCGTGGTAAACATAGGCACCGTGACCGGCGTTTTCTCCAGCCCCGTGCTGATGACCAGTGTCACGGTGTCTCCCTTTTTCAGGGGCGTCTTCGCTTCCGGCTCCGTGCGGATCACATTGCCTGCCGCCACATCGCTGCTGCTCTCCTCTTTTGTGTCAATGTTCAGATTCAAATCATTCTGAAGGTTTTTCATGTTGACCTTGGCCATCTGGGAGGTTTGCCCGATCAGGTCCAGCATTTCGCCGGTCTGCTCCCCGGCGCTGACGGTCACGTTAATGACAAGATTGCTCTTTGTCGTCGAGTTCTCTGTCGGATCCTGCTTAATGATCTCGCCCACGGGCGCCTCGTCGTATACGGATTCCGTCTCATTGATTTCAAAAATCCCGGCCACCTCCGGCAGCTGTCTGGCCTCGTCCACCGTATAGCCCACCACCTTGGGGACGGTATAGGTCGCCCCCGCCTCCATGGAGCTGAACACCGCCCTTGCCAGGAAGAAGATCGCCACCAGCGCAACCACGACGATGCCAACGATCATCGCCGTGCGCTTTTGGGGAGACATCTGCCGGGCCGGTTTCCGGGAGTGCTCCCGGTCATAATTCCGGTCGTAGCTCCGGTCATAATTCCGATCACGGTCATAATCCCGCTCGGATCCTCGCTCCCGGGAAGTCTCCCGGGACGGACGATGCTGTGC
>JAEWYA010000119.1 GCA_023395775.1 Bacillota bacterium | reverse complement strand
GCGTTAGGCACCGTGCACCTTATATCTGCGGCGGCACAAAACGTCAATTTGATCTTGCATGATTTACTGATGAGAAAGAAACGAGGCTGGAAGCGTGCGCTCTAAAAAATCTATTTTGAAGCAGCTGTTCCCTTTTCGCTGGCGAGATCTGCTGGTGTGCGTGGCGATCCTGTTCTGCGCGGCAAGCGTGTGTATGCTCTTGCAGTCTGCGGATACCAGCGAGGGCTTTGCCTCTCCTATTTTTGTGCTGGCGGTGCTGCTGATCTCTCGGCTGACGAACGGTTATCTTTTTGGACTTGCGGCCTCCGTGGTGGGAGTTATCGCCGTGAACTACACATTCACTTATCCGTACGGAGCTATCAACTTTACCCTCGCAGGCTATCCGCTGACCTTTTTGACTTTTCTCATGGTCTCCGTGGTTACCAGCGCCATGACGACCCAGGTAAAGCAGTCGGAACGGCTGCGGGCGGAAAATGAAAAAGAGAAGATGCGGGCGAATCTGCTCCGCTCCGTGTCCCACGATATCCGAACCCCCCTGACCTCCATTGTGGGGTCCACCTCCGTCATTCTGGAAAACCCCTCAATTTCCAGAGAGGAGCAGGAGAACCTGCTGGAAGATGTGCGGGACGAGGCCCAGTGGCTCATCCGAATAGTGGAAAATCTGTTGTCCGTCACTCGAATTGGGGAAAACGGCCAGACCCATATCACAAAAAAGGATGAAGCGGCTGAAGAAATTCTGGGTGAGACGGTGCGGAAATTCCGCAAGCGGTTTCCGGATGTGAACATCACCGTGGAGGCTCCGCAGGAGCTGCTGGTGGTGCCTATGGATGCAATTTTGATCGAGCAGGTGCTGGCAAATCTGTTGGAAAACGCCGTGCGCCACGGCGAGACCACTACCTATGTCTCCCTGAGTGTCCAGCGGCAGGGAGGGATGGCGAAGTTCTCCGTACGGGACAACGGAAGGGGAATTCCGAAAGACCAACTGTCCCTCCTGTTTGACGGAACGCTGAAGCGCAGCGAGACGTCTTCCGGCGACGGAAAGCGGGACATGGGACTGGGATTGATGGTATGCCTCACCATCGTGCGGGCGCATAACGGTTTTATGGAGGCGCGGAATTTGGAGAGCGGCGGCGCGGAAGTTTTCTTCTGCCTGCCCCTGACGGAGGAGGAAGTGCAGTGAACATCCGGGAAAAAATATTGGTGGTCGAAGATGAAAAAAGCATCTCCCGGTTTATTTCCGCCATATTGGACAATAACGGCTATGAGGCTGTGCAGGCCCGAACCGGGACAGAGGCGCTGTCCATGATTTCGTCCCACTGTCCGGATTTGGTGATCTTGGATCTGGGCCTGCCGGATATGGACGGGCTGGAGATACTCCGCAGCCTGCGGTCCTGGTCGAGTATTCCGGTGGTGGTGGTTTCCGCCCGGGATCATGAACAGGATAAAGTGGCGGCTCTGGACCTGGGGGCCGACGACTATCTGACAAAGCCCTTTGGCACCAGAGAGCTGCTGGCCCGGGTCCGGGCCGCCATCCGACATACCCGCACCACCTCCCCCAATGACGAGATCGCCCGTAAGGGCATTTATACCGTGGGTGATTTGACGATTGACTACAACAAGCATCAGGTGCTGGTGAACGGCGAAAACGCGAAGCTGACTCTCAGCGAGTTTCGCATTGTGGCCCTGCTCGGGAAATACGCGGGCAAAGTTTTGACCTATGACTTTATCATCAGGGAGCTGTGGGGACCCCGTGCCGGAGACGACAATCAGATTCTGCGGGTCAATATGGCGAACATTCGGCGGAAGGTGGAAAAAAACCCTGCGGAGCCGGAATATCTTTTTACGGAAGTGGGCGTTGGTTATCGCCTTGCCGAGGGGGAGTGACTCCGTCCGCGGTCAGTGGTCGCGGCTTTTCTGCATGAAAAAACGCAGTGAAAAGGAACAGGCTTTCATAAAAACAGGGAGGGGATTAAGCGCCCCTCCCTGTTTTTCCATAGACGGAACGTGATGTCATTCCGCCTGCACACTGCCGTGCCTTCAGGAAGTCGTTTAGCTCTTTTTAATACGGGCAATAGGCAATAATTAGCAGATTCTTAACACATTTTTGAGTATCTCTAATAAAATCTTAATTATTTTTAATCTTTTCTAAACACCACATCTTTGAAAAACCTGCTATTATTTTAGCAGGCACCTATAAAGAGCCGCTGGGAGCGGCAGAAGAAGGAGCGTGTGTGAACTTATGGCAACATTTCTCATTGGACTTTTGATCCTCGTGGGAGGAGCAGCGGCCTATGGCCGTTTCTGCGAGAGGATCTTTGGCCCGGACGGGCGTGAGACGCCCGCCTATTCCAAGCAGGACGGCGTTGACTACGTCCCGATGAAAGAATGGAAAAACAGTCTGATCAACCTGCTGAACATCGCCGGCACCGGCCCCATCATCGGGCCAATCCAGGGCATCCTGTTCGGGCCCATCGCATTTTTGACCATCCCCATCGGCAACGTCATCGGCGGCGCCATGCACGATTACTTTTCCGGCATGATCTGCCTGCGCGACGGCGGAAGCCAGATGCCCGACATGATCCGCAAGTACAGCAACAAGGGAATTTACGGCATCTATCAGGTCTTTGTCAGCGTGCTTTTGCTGCTGGTGGGCGCGGTGTTCATCTATACCCCCGGCGACATCGCTGCCAAGCAGGTTTTCGGCTTTGACGGCGCCGCCACCTCCGTCTCCACCTGGGTCATCTACGGTGTCATCTTTGCCTATTACCTGATCGCCACCGTCTTTCCCATCGACAAGATCATCGGCAAGATCTATCCCGTTTTCGGTGCCATTTTGCTGTTCTCCGCGATAGGCGTGTTTATTGGCCTGTTTGTGAAGGGTTATCCCCTGATGAACGTGTGGGATGACTGGAACGGCGGTCTGATTGCCTACGGCGACTATTTCGGTGAGAACCACTTTATCCCCATCTTCTTCATCACCGTGGCCTGCGGCATTCTCTCCGGTTTCCATTCCACCCAGACGGCCATCATCTCCCGCACGGTGAAGAGCGAAAAGCAGGGCCGCATGACCTTCTACAACATGATGATCCTTGAGGGCTTCATCGCCATGGTCTGGGCTGCGGGCGCTATGGGCGTCTACAATCTGGGACTGCAGGAGGCCAATCCCTCCCTGGCCACGGATACCATCGGCATTGTGTGCAAAAACCTGCTGGGCAGCGGCGGCGGCTTGATCGCCCTGCTGGGCGTCATCGTTCTGCCCATCACCTCCGGCGATACGGCTCTGCGGGCTCTGCGTCTGACCATTGCGGATTCCTTCCATCTGGATCAGAGCTCCAACGGCAAGCGTCTGTCGCTGGCTGGCATTATCTTTGCGCTGGTGGCTGTGATTCTGGTGTTTGCCAAATCGAATCCCACCGGTTTCAGCACCCTGTGGCGTTACTTTGCATGGTCCAACCAGACTCTGTCCCTGTTCGCCTTCTTGGCCATCACTATCTGGATGTTTGAAAACGGCAAGGCCAAATTCGCCTGGGTCCCCCTGATTCCCGGTGCATTCTATGCCTTTGTCACCGTCACATACATCATGAACGCCAAGATCGGTTTCCATGTCCCCTGGACCGGCGCTTACATCATCGGTATCTGCGCTGCTGTGGCCTATGTGGCTGTGATCCTGTGGTACGGACGCCGTAGAGTGGCCAACAGGACTCTGAATGCAAAGCATTAAGATTACTCTCTCCAATCCTTTTTGGCCCGCCGCGGCAGGACGCGGTGAGTTCATACAGAAGGGCAGGACCGCAGCAAAAGCTGCGGTCCTGCTTTATCGTACGGCGAGATCATTCGGAATTTTCGTAAGAATGCCTATCCGGAGTGCGAACCTTTGGAAGTACTGCGCATTGCAATTTTCTTCCAGCAACCGTATAATTGCGTAAAGGACAAACGAGTGCGACTTTGTGCCTGTTTCGGATACACTATTTAGGCGGATTACAGGCAGGACCTGTCATGCGGACGCCTACAAAGGCAAAGGCGCGCCGATATTTCCCACGCCCATCGTTGGTCCCAAAATATTCGTACAGGAGGGAAACATCATGCTGACTCTGGAAATGATTCAGGATGCTCAGGCCGCGCTGAGGGGCGTAGCCCGGGTAACGCCGCTGAATCCCGCGAAAAAGCTGGGAAAAAACGTATACATTAAGTCTGAGAATCTTCAGCTGACCGGCGCGTTTAAGCTGAGAGGCGCGTACAATAAAATCCGCTCTTTGACTCCGGAGGAGCGGGAGCGCGGCGTCATCGCCTGCTCCGCCGGGAACCATGCCCAGGGGATTGCCCTGTCCGCCACAAAACTTGGCATTAAGTCCATCATCTGTATGCCCGCCGGCGCTCCCATCAGCAAGGTGGAGGCCACCCGGAACTATGGCGCGGAGGTGGTTTTGGTTCCCGGCGTGTATGACGACGCGGCGGCTGAGGCTGCCCGGCTGACGGAGGAAAAGGGTTATACCTTTGCCCATCCCTTCAACGATGAGCTGGTGATGGCCGGGCAGGGAACCATCGGCCTGGAAATTCTGGAGCAGCTGCCGGAGGTAGAACAGGTGGTGATTCCCATCGGCGGCGGCGGCCTGATCGGCGGCGTGGCCTGCGCCATCAAAAGCCTGAAGCCCAGCTGCCGCGTGGTGGGCGTTCAGGCATCCGGCGCGGCCAGCATGTATATCTCTCAAAAGCAGGGACACCCGGTGGAGCTGTCCGGCGTTTCCACCATTGCCGACGGCATCGCTGTGAAAAAGCCGGGAAATCTGACTTTTGAGCTGTGCGCAAGGTATGTGGATGAAATCGTCACTGTAAAGGACGATGAGATTGCCACTGCGATTTTGGCGCTGATGGAGGATCAGAAGACCGTGGCCGAGGGTGCGGGAGCCACGCCGGTAGCCGCCGTCATGTTCGGCAAAGTGGACGTGACCGACCGGAAGACCGTCTGTCTGGTCTCCGGCGGAAATGTGGATGTGACCACGCTGTCCCGCATCATCACGAAGGGCTTGTCCAAATCGGGCCGTATCGCCGAGTTCTCCGCAAAAATTGCGGATAAGCCCGGCAGTCTGTTGGGGCTTCTCCAGATCGTGGCCAGCACCGGGGCCAATATTCTCAGCGTCAGCCACGCGCGGGAGGATAAGCACTCCGATGTGGGAGCCTGTATCGTGTCCATGGTGCTGGAGACTCGGAACCCCCAGCATGTGGATGACATTGAGCGGGAATTGAGCTCCAACGGCTATGAGCTGCTGTTCAAGTAGGATAAAAAGGTCCGCAGAACAGGATACCCCAGAGTAGGCGGCAAGAGAAATCGTACCGCCTACTCCGGGGTCGCTGCTTTTTTAAGATTTCCATTGAAAGCGCATTCCCCTGATGAAAGGACAAGCATCTGGGGGAGGTGATGCAGGTGCTTTCAAAAAGTTGGACACTTTTTGCTGACCGTCGCAAAATAATTTTTCGTGCATGCGACTAAAAAACAGCCCATTTGACTATCTTGTGTTTTTTCCTGCAATGTGTTACGATAACAACATATTAGCACACAACCCGATCCACTGCCAGCTTGAATCAGGGGATGGTGAAATGGAACATTCGGATATGCTGGAATCCTGCGTTTTTGATCTTTTGTGCAACGCGTCCGAGAAGCTGTACCTGGTCCTTGCTGATCTGAAAAGCGGCTGTTCCAAATGGTCCCCCGCCGCAGTGAGCTACTTTGGTCTTCCTGGCGAGTACCTTGAGAATACGGTGCAGATCTGGGCTTCCTATGTTCATCCAGACGACCGCCGCATTTTTCTGGAGGACATCGGAAGAGTCCTGACCGGCGAATCCAAGCGACTCGACTGTGAATATCGCGCCCGCAACGCCAGTGGAGAATACGTCTGGGTGGGCTGCAAAGGAACCGCCGAAAGCAATCCGGACGGTTCCCCCGGCCTGTTTGTCGGAATGATAACCGATCTGGGCGGCGTCTCCATATTTGACCCCGTTTCCGGGCTGCTCAGCGCCTCTGAATTTCAAAGGTACTTCCACAAGGAGCTCTCCCTTGGGCGACGGGGCGTGCTGCTTTTGTTCGGCATTGACGACTTCAAGCGGATCAACGATATGTACGGTTTCGTTTTCGGCGATCAGCTGTTATGCGCGCTGGGGCAGCAGTTGCAGAAGCTCCAGGGCTGCACGTTCTATCGGATGGACGGGGACAAGTTTGCATGTGTCGTTTCGGGAGACGACGGGAAAGAGGCTGCAAGGATTTTTGAAAGAGTCCGGGATATCGCCCATGCCCTCCCCCTCGCTGACAGATCGGCGTTTGGAGTTTCCATTTCCTGCGGTGCGGCGTTCTACCCGGTCTGCGGGGAAAAAGTCGAGGCCCTGCGCGCAAAAGCGGAATATGCGCTGGAACAGGCAAAAAGGAACGGACACGACAGCATGGCCGACTATTCGGAAAATCTCCATCGAAAATCCATGGATCTTTTTCGTTTGCAGGAGGCCATTTACAAAGCAATTAACAACGATTTTGAGGGGTTTTCCCTGCATTACCAGCCGCTGATCTGCGAGTCGGACGGTACCGTCTTCGGGGCCGAGGCGCTGTTGCGCTTTTCCGCTCCGAATCTGCCGCATGTCACTCCCGCGGATTTCATCCCCGTGCTGGAGGACAGCGGCTCCATCAATGAGGTCGGCGCCTGGATCATACGAACGGCGCTTTGTCAGGCCGCCGAGTGGAGAAAGCTGCTCCCCGATTTCACCGTTTCCGTCAACATTTCCTATCTGCAAATGCGGCGGCCCGGATTTCGGGAAATGGTGCTTCAAGAGCTGGAGCGGAGCGGTGTGCCGGCGGACGGGTTGATTCTGGAGCTTACGGAGAGCTGCCGGGCAACCGCTTATGATCAATTGCAGGCTGACTTCCAGTTTTTTGCAGAGCATCGGATCAAACTGGCGCTGGACGATTTCGGTACCGGGTACGCCTCCATTGCCATGCTGCGGGAGTTGACGCCGCCGTGGATCAAGATTGACCATACCTTTGTGGCCTCCATCAAGGATAGCAGTCTGGATCAGGCCATTATCGAGTACATCCTTCAACTGTGCGGCCAGGCCGGAATCCAAGTCTGCGTGGAGGGAATCGAAACATCCGATATCCGGCGGACCGTCTGCAAGTATCACCCGGAGCTGCTTCAGGGCTACTTTTTTTCAAAGCCCATGCCCGCCGCCGAGTTTGAGACCTGTTACATTTCCCGGAGCTGACGGGAATATCGCCCTTCCGGAGCGCCGGAATGGGGAATCGTCTTTCCCGGCAGCGCCAGCCATAGAAAAGTCCAGCAAAAGCCGACACATAAATCGGCCTTTGCTGGACTTTTTTATTCGCCTGATCTACTAAAGAATGTATCATACAAAGTGAGCAGAGAATTTAAAACCGGTGGAGGCACAATTCATCGGTTGGAGCGCCGCCATATCTTTTGCTGCTCGGCGGCCGCAATCAGCTCCTCCCGGAAATCCGGGTGGGCGATGGACACCAGCATTTCCGCCCGCTCCCAGGTGGATCGCCCCGCCAGATTCACTATGCCGTACTCCGTAACGATGTAGTAGGCCTGGCTGCGGGGATCGGTGACGATGTCCCCGCCAAAGTGGGGCAGGATGCGGGAATGACGGACGCCGGCCTTGTCCATGTACGACGAGGTCATGCAGATGAACGCCTTGCCGCCGCGGGACATCGCCGCGCCGGTGAGATAGTCCAGCTGTCCCCCGGTGCCGCTGATTTGGCGAAGCCCCGCGCTCTCGGCACAGACCTGCCCGTAGAGGTCCACGGCAATGCAGCTGTTGATGGAGATCATGTCGTCCATCCGCGCAATGGTCTCCGGCGCGTTGACGTATTCCAGCGGAGCCACCACCACCCCGGGGTTCTCGTTCACCCAGTCATACAGGGACTGAGAGCCGAACACGATGCCGGTCATACCCTTGTTGCGGTGAATGGCGCAGCGGGCGCCCGTGAGCTTCCCAGCGCGATACAGCTCGTAGTAAGCGTCGCCGCACAGCTCCGTGTGCATTCCCAAATCCTTCAGATCGGACTGAGCCAGCAGCGAGCCCACCACGTTGGGCATTCCCCCAATGCCCAATTGCAGCGTGGCGCCGGAGGGAATCTGCGGAACGATCAGCTCCGCAATCTTTACATCCTCCTCCGTGGGCTTGGCAATGGGGAACTGGAGCAGGGGAGCGTGTTCGCCCTCCACCACGCAGTCCACCTCCGAAATGTGGATGGACTCGTCGAATCCGCCGTAAATACGGGGCAGATGCTCGTTGACCTCCAGAATGACGATGTCCGCCTTTTCGAGAATCCCTCGAGCCACGCCCGCGGCGCAGGAGAGGTTGAAATAGCCATGCTTATCCATGGGCGGCACGCTCATCATAGCCACATTTACCGTCAGAAAATGACGGTAATAGGGGACTACATTCCGGAAAATCATGGGGATATAATTGCACAGCCCTTTGTCGCAGAGCTTGCGCTCATAGGCGGAGCAGTGCCATGTGTTATAGAAAAAGTGCTCCCGGGAAGGGTCGCATTCCGCCACTTGAATGGGAGAGAAAATCAAATTCCCCCTTATTTTTACATCCGTCAGCTCGTCCCTTCGGGCGGCCAGCGCCGCGTCCAGCAGAATGGGAAAGCACATGTTGGTGGTATAGTCCACCCAGTCGCCGGACTTGACGGCTTGAACCGCCTCCGCCGGCGTGCGCAATTTTGCCTGATATTCCTCAAAAATATCCACGTCAGTTACCTCCCTTTCCTGCGGCAGCCCGTCCGGAACGGAAGGCCTGCGGATCTTTACCATCATATCGCCTTGCGTGGGGAAAAGTCAAGAAGGGTCGGGCAGCGTTTTATTTGTAGTACGCCACCAGCAGGTCCACGACCATCCCATAGCTTTTCATACCGTTTTCGTCGCCATAGCTTTTCAGTAGGCGGTCATAGACCTTGTTGGAGACTTTTTTGGCGGCGGAGTTACGGAACTGCGCCCAGTAGGAATTGTTGCTTTGAAGATCCGCCCGGACGGCCTCTGGAAGACGGTCGTAAATCTCCTGCCATCGGTCGTGATCCGCGCTGTACAGCGC
>JAEWYA010000113.1 GCA_023395775.1 Bacillota bacterium | reverse complement strand
GCTGCCATGGATAAGTTCAAGATGGAGGCTGCTTCCGAGGTTGGCGTCAACCTGAAGGAAGGCTATAATGGCGACATCACCGCCCGCGAGGCCGGTTCTGTCGGCGGCCAGATGGTCAAGAAGATGATCGAGTCCTACGAGAAGTCTCTGTAACTTCTCCACTGGACCAAGAAACGCGGCTCCCGGCTCTTGCCGGGAGCCGCGCTGTTTAAATCGAATTGTGCGTTTAGTTCCGGACAAAAACAAAAAGTCCGCCTGTTTGGACATACCAAACAGGCGGGCTTTTTAAGCTGTGAATTTTAAACTCAGGCGGCCTTAGAGGCGGTCAGAGTGGAGGCAAAGCGATAGATGATCGCCGCGGACTGACCGCGGGTGGCAGTGCCGAAAGGACGAACCGTGTTGTCACTGAAACCGTTTACCAGACTGTTCCCGTTGGCCCAGACCATGGCTTTTGTGGCGTAGGAAGAGACCTGACTGGCGTCTGTGAAAGCGCCCAGACTGCCGCCGACGCTGACACTATAACCCAGGGCCTCCGCATAACGGAACATAAACGACGCGAACTGTTGACGGTTTACGGAATCGCCGGAGACAAAGGTAGTCGCCGTCTTACCGTTGACGATGCTGTTCTCATTGGCCCAGGCCACGGCCTTGCCCAGATCGGTGGTAAAGTCCACGTCGGTAAAGGCGGGAGTCGCTTTGGCGGCGGGCTTTCCGGCCAGATTCCACAGAGCCAGGACCACATCGCCGCGGGTCATGGTGACGTTGGGACTGAAGGTGGTGGCGCTGGTGCCGGGAATCAGACCCTTCTCAATGGAGAAGAGAATCCCGTCGTAGTAATAGGAGTTGGCCGCCACGTCGGTGTAGGGCATGGTGGTGGTGATGCGGCTTTGAATACGGTTTTGAGCCTTTGCGTATTCAGCGGGAACGGTGCCCTTCAGCGTGCCAGTGATATAGCTGATCAGGATTTGGTTATCCAGCATAGCGGGAACGGCCAGGAACTTATCCTTCTGGAACATATTCAGGCCGTCGCCCGCACTCTCCAGCATGTAGTTGTGAGAGGCCAGCTTGTAGGTCTTGGAAGGCACAATGGCCACGCCACCCACCTTGACCTCCTGAACACGGCGAGCGCCGGTGACGGAGACAAACATCTTGTTGTCGTCAGTTTTGACGGTGGAGGGAATGGAGGTGTCGATGATATAGGATAGGCCGGAGACCTGGAGGAAGCCGCCGTTTTCATCGGGAGCAGTGCGGGCGGCCATCTCCAGCGCGTCCAGAATCTGCTGGCCGGTGGCTTCCACCATCCGCAGCTCGTTGCCGAAAGGATGGACGGCGATGATCTGCCCATAGGTGATGTCGCCGGCTTTGATGTCGGCCCGGATGCCGCCGCCGTTGACAATGGCGATATCGGCGCCTGAGACGTCACGGTAGGCGTCGGCCACCAGATCGCCCAGATTGGTTTCCTGATTGCGGATGGCGCGGGTCTTGCCGTCGGCTTCCATGGTGGTCAGGTCAACGGAGGTCTTGGCCACGACCTTATTCAGCAGGGCTTCGTTCTTGGATTGAATGCCCTTGACGAACGTATCCATTGCGGGGTTCTTGGCTGTGTAATCCGTGACCAGTTCGGTGGTGACAGCGCCGCTGGACTTCAGAACCAGCTTGCCGATGGCAGCCAGCTTGGTGCCGGTGGAGGTCAGGAGAACAGTCTTGCCGTCCTTGCCAGAGACCTTCTGTGAGGGAATGGTGCTGTGGGAATGGCCGTCCAGGAAGGCGGTCAGACCGGAGACGTTGGCGATAATGTCCGTGGAACGCCAGGGAGCGCTCTGCTCATCAATGCCGCAGTGGCCTACGGCGATGACGTAATTGGCGCCTGCAGCCTTGGCGGAGTCCACAGCGGACTGCACGGCGTTGTACAGCTCCTTGCCATTGTTGCCATTGCAGAAGCCATAGATATACTTGCCGGTATTATCCTGGAAATAGGTGGGGGTGGATTTGGTGATGGACTCGGGAGTGTCGATGCCCACATAAGCCACCTTGGTATTGCCATAAGTAATCATCTTGTAGGCGTCGAACACGGGCTTGCCCGTCCGCAGGTCCATAAAGTTGCAGCAGACGTAGCCGCTCTTCATTTCCTTGGAGAGATTCAGGAACTGATCCATACCATAGTCAAATTCATGGTTGCCGGGGACGGCCACGTCATAGCCCATCTGGTTCATGATGTCCACGATGTATTCGCCCTTGGACAGCGTACCCAGAGCCGCGCCCTGCACGGCGTCGCCCACATCGGCCAGAGTCACATAGTCGGTGGCCTTGAGCATTTCGGCCTTGTAGGCGGCGAGGCCCGCGTAGCCGATGTTGTCGTCCACGCTGCAGTGGACGTCGTTGGTGTACAGAACCACGATGTCGCCCTTATCCACCGCAGTGGTGTCGGCGGCGAAGCTGACCGTGGTCAGAGACATAGCCATGACCGCGGCCAGCAACAGGGAAATTGCCTTTTTCATCTTCTACCTCCTTCAAAATCAAAAGCACGGGCTGTCCGTACTTTATAGTGCTTTTAGTATAAACCGCTCTATATAAAAAATAAAGAGGATAACATGAAAATCCTGTAAAATTTTCCAAATTTATAAAACTGCTTTAAAGAGATGCGTGCGAAAGCTTTTTGCCGTTTTTGAATAAAACGGGGGGTGCGCGACGCAAAAAATATTTCTTCCCGGCAGGCTTTTGACGGCTGGAAATCCGAAGAAATCTGTGCTATGCTGAACCTGCATAAACGCAAGGACGCAAGGGAGGATTTGCGATGAGAACATTGCTGAAAGGCGGCAGCGTGGTGTCCGGCCGGGGTGTGCGCAGGGCGGACGTGCTGATCGACGGGGAGAAGATTGTTCAGGTGGGACGGGGGTTGTCCGCCGCGGGCGGAAACGTGATGGATGTAACGGGGATGCTCCTGTTTCCGGGGTTTATCGATGCGCATACCCATTTTGATCTGGACGTGTGCAACACCACCACCGCGGATGATTTCACGTCCGGCAGCCGAGCGGCTATCCGGGGCGGCACTACTACGGTGATCGATTTTGCCTGCCCAAACAAGGGGGAGTCCCTTCAATACGGGCTGGATCTGTGGCACAAAAAGGCTGACGGGCGGGCCTTCTGCGACTATGGTTTCCACATGACCATCGACGACTGGAACCCTGCCATCGAGGCGGAGCTTCCGGCCATGTTTGCCGCTGGAATTTCGTCTTTTAAAATGTATCTGACCTATCCCGCCATGATGATCGGCGACGGGGCGGTTTACAGCGCTCTGAAGGCCATCAGGCGGATGGGCGGCATCTGCGGCGTCCACTGTGAGAACGCCGGAGTGATCGACGCCATGATTGCCGAGAAAAACGCGGCAGGGGAACTGTCGCCCGCCTCCCACCCCCAGACC
>JAEWYA010000090.1 GCA_023395775.1 Bacillota bacterium | reverse complement strand
TGGGTGGTTGGCATAGTTTTGTTTGGGCCGCGGGTGGCGGGCGCCGGCTGCCGCGTCCCGGTCATACTCCCTTTTCAGGGTATCCCGGTCGTATTCCGCGTGGCCCATCAGGAAGATCTGACGGCCTCCGTCGGTCTTCACGGCGTAGACCCCCGCCTCCGGCGATGCAGCCAGGACCTTCAGCTCCGGCACGGCCTCGATATCCTCCCGGTACACGGTGGTGTGGCGGGAGTGGGGAACCCAGAACTGATCGTCAAAGCCGCGGAAGAGAATGAAGTTGGGGTCCTCCACCGTGTGCAGAAATACGCCGAACAGCTTTTCCGGCAGAGTCCGCTTCGGGATGCCGTAGTGATAGTAAAGCCCCGCTTGGGCGCCCCAGCAAATGTGGAGGGTGGAGTGAACGTGGGTCTTGCTCCACTCCATGATCTCGCACAGCTCGGGCCAGTAGTCCACCTCTTCGAAGGGAAGATTTTCTACCGGAGCGCCGGTGCTGACCAGTCCGTCAAAGGTTCGGTCCTTCACCTCTTCAAAGGTCTTATAAAAAGCCAGCATGTGCTCCTGAGAGGTGTTTTTGGACACATGGCCGGTTGGGGCGATCAGCTCCAGCTCGATTTGAAGCGGCGTGTTGCCCAGAACCCGGGCCAGCTGCGTTTCTGTGTCCGCCTTGGTGGGCATCAGGTTCAGCAGGAGAATTTGCAGGGGACGGATATCCTGGGTCATGGCGCGGGTCTCGGTCATCACGAAGATATTTTCACGGGTCAGCGTACCGGTGGCAGGCAGCTGATTTGGAATTTTGATAGGCAAAGCTGGTTTCTCCTTTCACTGTGCCGCGGTGCGGAAAATCGGCGGATGGACGCTCATACGAATTATCCGTTAGAAAGCGGACATTTTTAATGGATGAGCGCCCGACTGCGTCAGTCCCTTACCTGGTCCAGCGCCTGAGAGATGTCGCCGATCAGGTCGTCCTTGCTCTCAAGGCCGCAGCTCATCCGGACAAGGCCGGCAGGGATGCCGGCGGCCTTCAGCTGCTCGTCGGACATCTGGCGGTGGGTGGAGCTGGCGGGATTGAGGCAGCAGGTCCGGGCGTCCGCCACATGCGTCTCGATGGCGGCCAGCTTCAGATGTTTCATGAACTCTCCGGCGGCCGCGCGCCCGCCCTTCAGCTCGAAGGAAACCACGCCGCAGGACCCGTGAGGCAGATACTTCTCCGCCGCCGCGTGGTACTTGTCGCCGCTTAGACCGCAGTAGCTGACGGAGGCGACCTTGGGGTGCGCCGCCAGAAACTCCGCCACGGCCTGACCGTTCTCACAGTGGCGGGCCATGCGGACATGGAGACTCTCCAGACCCAGATTCAGGTAGAATGCGTGCTGGGGAGACTGGATGGAGCCGAAGTCCCGCATCAGCTGGGCGGTGCATTTCGTGATGAACGCGCCCTCTTTGCCGAACTTCTCCGCGTAGGTGATTCCGTGGTAGCTGTCATCCGGCGTACAGAGGCCGGGAAACTTCTCAGCGTGAGCCAGCCAGTCAAACTTGCCGGAGTCCACGATGGCCCCGCCCACGGCGGCGCCGTGGCCGTCCATATATTTGGTGGTGGAGTGGGTGACGATATCCGCGCCCCATTCAAAGGGGCGGCAGTTGATGGGGGTCGCGAACGTGTTGTCCACGATCAGGGGTACGCCGTGGCCATGAGCCGCCTGCGCAAATTTTTCAATGTCCAGAACCGTGAGGGCGGGGTTTGCGATGGTCTCGCCGAAGACGCATTTGGTGTTGGGCCGGAAGGCGGCGTTCAGCTCCTCAGCCGTGCAGTCCGGGGCGACGAAGGTGCACTCCACGCCCATCTTCGCCATGGTGACGGAGATCAGGTTGAAGGTGCCGCCGTAAATGCTGGAGGAGGCTACGATGTGGTCGCCGCAGGAGGCGATGTTGAACAGGGCGAAAAAGTTGGCCGCCTGACCGGAGGAGGTGAGCATCGCCGCCGTGCCGCCCTCCAGCGCGGCAATCTTCGCCGCCACATAGTCGTTGGTGGGATTTTGGAGCCGGGTGTAGAAATACCCGCTGGCCTCCAGGTCAAAGAGCTTGCCCATGTCCTCAGAGGTGTCGTACTTGAAGGTGGTAGACTGCACGATGGGGATCTGACGGGGCTCGCCGTTGCCGGGAGTGTAGCCGCCCTGGACGCAAATGGTTTCGATTTTCTGATTGCTCATATTGAACTCCTTTCCGTTTGACACTCTGAGGCAAAAGAAAAGACCTCCGCCTCAAAGCATCCTTTGAGACGAAAGTCCTATAACTTCCGCGGTACCACTCAAATTGCGTGTGCGAAGACACGCCTCCTCACAGGCTCCAACAAGCCCCCTGCCTTAACGCGGCGACACGGAAAGACCTATCCCAATACGGGTTCGCTCTTTCGGCTCGGGAGCCATAGGCATTGGAGGCGTTTTCCCACCGGCTCACACCAACCGCCGACTCTCTGAAAGGTCCGCGCCCCCGCCCTCTCCGTCACTGCCTTTTCATATTGCTGTCATTTTAGCATGGCTTTTTGAAATGTCAAGTGGTTTTTTGTGGCATGTTTCCGCGGAGAGGCAAAAACGGGGTTCAAAAGGCGGGAAACGGCGGAATTGCGGCAAGCAGCTCCGAAATCCTTGATTGACGGGGCAGCGCCTTTTGAAGTATAATATTACGATTGAGTTATTATCACGAGAAAAACGGAGGAACCATCATGTGGATCGCGGAGAGCTGGCGGGATTATGAATTGCTGGACTGCGGAGGCGGCGAAAAACTGGAGCGCTGGGCTACGCAGCTTCTGGTGCGCCCGGACCCCCAGGCCATCTGGGAGACGGATCACGGCGATCCCGGCTGGAAACGGGCGGGCGGCCGGTATCTCCGCTCTCAGACCGGCGGCGGGCACTGGGAAAAGGGAAAGC
>JAEWYA010000055.1 GCA_023395775.1 Bacillota bacterium | reverse complement strand
CGGGGCGCAGGAATACCGCGCCGATGGATAAAAGGTCGTGTGCGATTTCGCGTTCAATACTCATATCTATATCCTCCCTGCTTGTATAAACGGGTTTACCGGCTCAGAAAGTCTCTCACTGCCCGGCGGTAGGCGGCCACAGGGTCATCCGACTGCGTGATGGGGCGGCCCATAACAAGGTAGTCGCAGCCGGACTTTCCCGCCGACTCCGGCGTCATGATGCGCTTTTGGTCCCCCGCAGCGCTGTCCGCAAAGCGGATGCCGGGGGTGACCGTGACGAAGCCCTCGCCGCAGGCGGATTTCACGCCCGCCGCCTCCAGCGGGGAACAGACCACGCCGTCCAGCCCAGAAGCCGCAGCATTTTTGGCATAGGACATCACCGTTTCCACCATGGGGACATCAATCAGCAGCTCGTTTTTCAGAGCCTCGGCGTTGGTGGAGGTGAGCTGGGTCACGGCGATCAGCAGGGGCCGTGTGCCGTCCGGGCGGGTGAGGCCCTCCAGCGCGGCCCTCATCATCTCGGACGCGCCCGCGGCGTGGAGATTTACCATGTCCACATCCAGACGGCTGAGGACGCTCATGGCCCGCTTCACCGTGTTGGGGATGTCGTGGAGCTTCAGGTCCAGGAAAATTTTGTGGCCCCGCGCCTTGATTTCCCGGACCATATTCGGCCCCTCAGCGTAAAAAAGCTCCATGCCGATCTTTACAAAGGGCTTCTCCCCGGCAGGAAACCGGTCGAGAAATTGCAGGGTCTCCGCCCCTGAGGGAAAATCAAGGGCGATGATGACGTCTTTATTCATAGTGCGCTCCTCCTGTCAGTTCGGAAATTTTCGTCACGCCCAGGCGCTCGCATACGCCGGGCAGATTTTCGACAATGGTCTTGCAGGCGGAGGGGTTTTTCAGATTAGCCGCGCCGATCTCCACGGCGCTGGCCCCCGCCAGCATCATCTCGCACACGTCCTCCGCGGAGCTGACTCCGCCGCAGCCGATGATGGGCAGCCTTACCGCCTCGTATACGTCCCACACCATCCGCAGCGCCACGGGAAACACGGCGGGGCCGGACAGCCCCCCGGTGCGGTTGGCAAGCAGCGGGCGCTTTGATTTCAGGTCAATACGCATACCCAGCAGGGTGTTGATAAGGCACAGACCGTCCGCTCCCTCGTCTGCGCAGGCACGGGCAATCTCCGCGATATCCGTCACGTTGGGCGAGAGCTTGATAAACACCGGCTTTTTCGTGGCGGCCTTCACCGCTGCCGTCACCTGAGCGGCGGCGCGGGGATCGGAGCCGAAGTTTCTGCCGCCGCAGTGGACGTTGGGGCAGGAGATGTTCACCTCGATGATGCCCACCTGCTCGCAGCCGTCCAGCGCGCGGCAATTTTCCGCGTACTCCTCCGCTGTGTTGCCGCCGATGTTGGCGATGACCGGGCCGTGGAAAATCTTCGCGATGTTGGGCAGCTCCTGCGTAACCACAAAATCGATGCCCGGATTTTGAAGTCCCACCGCGTTCAGCATCCCGCAGGGCGTCTCCGCCACGCGGGGCTGGGGATTTCCAAACCGGGGCTCCGACGTGGTACCCTTGAAGGAAAAGGACCCCAGGATGTCCAAGTCATAGACCTCCGCAAACTCCCGCCCGTATCCCAACGTGCCGGAGGCGGGAATCACCGGATTTTTAAGAGAAACGCCCGCCAGGGAGACCTCCAGCTTTACCATGCGATCTCCTCCTTCCGGAACACAGGCCCGTCTTTACAAACCCGGCGCGGGCCGCCCTTCGTCTCGATGGTGCAGCCCACGCAGGCCCCGAAGCCGCAGGCCATCCGCGCCTCAAAGCTATATTGCCCAATTTTCAGCTGGGGCAGCGCCCAAGCGGCTTTCAGCATGGGCGTGGGGCCGCAGACAAACGCGGCGGTACACTCCGGAACCGCCCGGACAAGATCGGTGACAAACCCCTTTGTCCCAAGGCTCCCGTCCTCCGTGGCAACAAAGAGGCGGCAGCCCAGGGCGGCAAATTCCTCCAGATAAAACGCGTCCGACGCGGAGCGGAAGCCCAGCGCCACCGTGGGAGTGACGCCCCGTTTCCGCATCTGTCCCGCAAGGCCGAACAGCGGGGCGGCGCCAACGCCGCCGCCGATCAGAATGGGGGTTTCCGGGCAGCTTTCCAGATCAAATCCGTTGCCAAGTCCTGAGAGGGTGTCCAGCTCCGTCCCGGGGACAGAGCGCACCAGTTCCTGCGTCCCCTCGCCCGCCGCCCGGATGATCAGCAGCAGCGCGTCCTTCGTCCAGTTGGCGACGGAGATAGGGCGGCGCAGGAATTTCAGCGGCAGGGCAATGTTGACAAACTGCCCCGGTGCGGTAATGGCGGAGGTATCTCCGGAGAGCACCATCTCATAGGTGTCGGCGGTGAGTTGGCGAGTATGCTCGATGGTAAAGAGAGATTGCTTCATACGTCCTCCTGTTGCAAATTCGTGTAAACCAGTTCTCCGTTACAGATCGTGGCGGCCACGGCTGCGGCCACCATCCAGCCGTCAAAAGGAGTTGCGCGGCCCAGAGACTTAAAAGCGCTGCTGACGATGGCGTGGGGCCGGTTCAGGTCCAGCACCGTCAGGTCGGCGGGAGCGCCCTCGGCCACATTGCCGCCCGGCAGCCCGAAAATGCGCCGGGGCCGGGTGCACAGCCGGTCCAGAAGAAGCTCCAGCGGGACAACGCCCGTTTGCACCAATTGGGTGTACAGAATGGGAAACGCGGTCTCAAGGCCCACGATGCCGAAGGCGCTTTGACGCAGGCCCCCCAATTTTTCTTCGGCGGAGTGGGGAGCGTGGTCCGTTGCGATGCAGTCGATGGTGCCGTCCAGCAGCCCTTCGATCAGCGCGTCCCGATCTGCGGCGGACCGCAGGGGCGGGTTCATCTTGAACCGGCCCTCGTCCTTTAGATCCTCTTCACACAAGACCAGATAGTGCGGCCCGGTCTCGCAGGTGATGGGAAGGTCTTCCGCTTTTGCGCTGCGGATGAGGTCCACGCTCTGCTTGGTTGAGATGTGGCAGACGTGGTATTGGCACCCGGTCTCCCGGACCAGGCCGATGTCCCGCTCAATCTGCCGCCACTCGCTCTGGGGCGAGATGCCGGGAAAGCCGTGGGCCCTGGCCCAGGCTCCGTCGTGGACGCAGCCTCCGGGGGTCAGCAGCTCGTTCACCTCGCAGTGAGCCGCGATGGGCCGATCCAGCGCCCGCGCCTGCTTCATGGCGGCGCGCATCATATCGTTCGACTGGACACCCCGCCCGTCATCGGAAAAGCCCGCCACGCGGGGAGCCATACCCACCATGTCGGACAGAGACTGCCCCTGTTCTCCGGTGGTGATGGCGCCGTATGGATAGACGTGGATTTTTGCGTCCCGGGCAATGGCGTCCAGCTCCGGCTGCAAGGTCTCCAGACTGTCCGGCACCGGTTTCAGGTTGGGCATGGAGCACACGGCGGTATAGCCCCCCGCCGCTGCCGCCGCCGTGCCCGAGGCGATGGTTTCCTTATAAGAAAATCCAGGCTCCCGAAGATGTACGTGGACATCGACGAAACCTGGAACAACAAACAAATTATCAATTTTGATCACGGCCTGATTCTTGCGGGGGAGAAACGGGGAAATGGAAACAATACGGCCATTCGCAACGGCTACGTCCGCCGTTTGAAAAGCACCGTTCAAAAATACACTGCCGCCGGCCAGCAGATAACCCATGGTATACCTCCTGCTTGTACATACTCTCATACTCTGACGATATATTGTAGTGGAATCAACTGCGCTTGTCAATGGCGAAGTTTAGAAACAGAATACATAAATTGAGCGAATTTTCCACATTTTTTCTCCGCCTGCGACAAACGTCGGGGGACGCGGCGCGTCCCCCGGCGTTTGTCGGTTTTACCTATGTAAGCTGTGTCTGCGCCACAGCGACGGCACCAGCAGCAAGATCGGGAACATCTCCAACCTTCCCGCCAGCATGTCAAACGACAGCAGAAGCTTGGACGCTGGGGAAAATGCGGCGAAATTCCCCATGGGCCCCACCAGCTCAAGCCCCGGCCCGATGTTGTTGATGCAGGACGCCACGGCGGTAAAGGTGGTGACGAGGTCGAACCCGTCCAGACTCAGCAGGAGAGTGGACAAGCTCATGACCAGCAGATATACCACCAAAAATACGTGGGTGCTGCGCAGGACCTTGCCGCTCACCGGTCGACTCTCCATTCGGACGGTGGCCACGGCGTTGGGGTGCAGCATCTGCCGCATGTCGCTGACGGCTGTCTTAGACAGGATTACCAGACGGGCGATCTTAATGCCGCCGCCGGTGGACCCGGCGCAGGCCCCCGCAAACATCAAAAGAACCAGCACGATCCTGGAATAAGTCGGCCAGAGGTTGAAGTCCGTGGTGGCGTATCCGGTGGTGGTAATAATGGAGGATACCTGAAAGAAGGCGTACCGCAGCGCGGTGGCGAAGGATTCAAACAGGCCGGAGATATTCAACGCGATGGTGACGGTGGCTGCCGCCACGATCAGAAAATAGGCCCGCAGCTCCTCGGACCGCAGCACATCCCGTACCTTGCCGACGAGCAGAAAAAAGTAGAGGTTAAAGTTCACGCCGAACAGCAGCATAAAAACGCCGATCACAAGATCGATGTAAGGACTGTTGTACGCGCCCACGCTGAGATTCCGGGAGCTGAAGCCGCCTGTTCCGGCGGAGCCGAAGGAGTGGACGCAGGCGTCGAACAGCGGCATCCCGCCCAGCAGCAGCAGAACGATTTCGACCACCGTCATGACCAGATAAATGCCGTACAGAATTTTGGCGGTGTCCCCCAGGCGGCTCACCAGCTTTCCTACCTCGGGGCCGGGAACCTCTGCCCGCAGAAGATGCATTCCGTACCCATCGGATGTAGGCAGGATGGCCATCACGAACACCAGTACGCCCATTCCGCCCACCCAGTGGGTAAAGCTGCGCCAGAACAGAACGCCCCGGCCCAGATGCTCCACATCCGTCAGAATGCTGGCGCCGGTGGTGGTGAAGCCGGAGACAGTTTCAAAAAAGCAGTCCACAAAGGTGGACATGGAGTGGGAGATATAAAAGGGCATTGCCCCGAAAAAAGACATCACAATCCAAGCCAGCGCCACGATGGCAAGGCCATCCCTGGCATAGAGCGCCCGGGACCGGGGCGAGCTGCGGCCCAGCAGAATGCCGCAGAGGACCAGCGCCAGTATGGGAATCAAAAACGGCTTCGCCGACTCCCGGTACAGCAGGGCCACCAGCATGGGCAGCGCCAACAGCGCTGCCTCCACCAGCAGAATTCTGCCGATAATGTAGGCAATCATTCTTCTATTCAACGGTATCTGTCCTTTTTATTGCAATATGTCGCGGATATCCCGCAGGGTACTGGTGGTAACCACGATCACGTCGTCCCCCGCGTTGATGGCGTCCGCGCCGGAGGGAATAACGATCTTTCCGTTTTGCCGGACGATGCCCGCCAGCAAAATGCCGGAGCGGAGCTCAAGGTCCCTCAGGGGCACGCCGATCAGGGGGGAATCGGGCCGGATGCCGAATTCCAGAGCCTCCACCGTGCCGCCGATCAGGCGGTGCAGGGTTTTGACCTGGGAGCCGGAGGCATTCTGCATGGCGCGGACGTACTGCAAAATCAGCTCCGCAGTGACGGAGCCGGTGGATACCACGCTGCCGATCATGCCCTCGGTGGATACAAGGTCCACCAGAGGCTGGCGGTTGATCTTCGCCACCACCTTGCAGTTTTTGCATTGCTTGGCCACGCTGAGAGCCATCAGAATATTGGCCTCGTCCATACCGGTAATGGCCACGAAGCCGTCGGTCTGATCCAGGCCCTCCTCCCGCAGAAGCTCGCTGTCCGTGCCGTCGCCGTTGATGACCAGGGCCTTGGGCAGAAGCTCGCTCATGTGAGTGCAGCGCTCGCTGCTCTGGTCGATGATCTTGACGGTCATCCCCATTTCGATCAGCTGCATGGCCAGATAATAGCACAGCTTGCTGGCTCCCACGATCATGACGGAGGACGCCTTACACTTGAACACCCCCAGGTGCCGGAAGAACTGTTCCAGCTCATGGGGGGTGGCGGTAATATAGATGGTGTCTCCATCCTGAAGGGTAAAATCGCCGGAGGGAATGATGGTCTCGTCCTTCCGGGCCACCGCGCAGACCAGCACCCTTGCCCGCAGGTTCTTATAGAGGTCGCTGAGCCGCACGCCGCTGAGTGTGCTGCCGGGAGTCAGGCGGTATTCCACCAGCTCCAGCCGGCCCTTGGAAAAGGACTCCAGCTTCATCGCGTTGGGGAACCGGAGGACGCGGGCGATCTCCCGGGCGGTGGCCCGCTCCGGGTTGATGGACATGGACAAGCCCAGCTCGCCCCGCATGTACCGCAGCTGATTTTCGTATTCCGGGTTACGGATGCGGGCGATGGTGTGCTGCACGCCCAGGGTTTTTGCCACAAGGCAGGTCAAAATGTTGATCTCGTCGCTGGAGGCCGTGGCAATGAGCAAGTCGGCCCGCCCCGCGTCTGCTTCCTTCTGCACGTCGGCGCATGCGCCGTTGCCGCACACCCCCATCACGTCGTAGACATTGATGATGTGCTCCAGAAGCTGGGGGTTCTGGTCGATGACGGTGACGCTGTGCTCCTTGGAAAGATGCTGCGTCAGCGCCAGCCCGACTTTCCCGGCGCCCACGATCATAATTTTCATAGATGACAAACCTCAATCTTCACTCTGTTATCATTCAGCAAAAGCTGCCCGAATTTTCGCATACTTTCACAATTGCCATTATAGTAGATATTCCGATAAAAGCAAATGTTATTTTTGACCTTACGGCTCAGGACTGCTATACTGAAAGAAAATTTGCGGATTTTAAACAAGGTGAGCGGAGAAGACAATGAAAAAATTGGCAATTGGGATATTGGCCCACGTGGATGCCGGAAAGACAACCTTGACCGAGGGACTTTTGTACGTCGGCGGAGCGCTGCGGAAGCTGGGCCGGGTGGACCACCGGGACGCATTTCTGGACACCTTTGCGCTGGAGCGGGAGAGGGGCATCACCATATTTTCAAAGCAGGCGGTGTTGCCACTGGACAGTCTGGAGCTGACGCTGCTGGATACCCCCGGTCATGCGGATTTTTCCGCCGAGACGGAGCGGACGCTTCAGGTGCTGGACTGCGCGGTTTTGGTGGTCAGCGGAGCGGACGGCGTTCAGGGCCACACCCTGACACTCTGGCGGCTGCTGAAGCGGTGCGGCATACCCGCATTCCTGTTTGTCAACAAGATGGACCAGCCGGGGACCGACCGGACCGCGCTGCTGGCGGAGCTGAAGAGCCGCCTGGACGGCGGTTGCGTGGATTTTTCCCGGCCCGAGGCGGAGCGGGGAGAGGAGATTGCCCTTTGCGGCGAGGAGGCTATGGAGGAGTATCTGGCCTCCGGCCGGCTGAAGGACGAGACCGTTGCGGCGCTGGTGGGGGAGCGAAAGCTGTTCCCCTGCATCTTTGGCGCGGCGCTGAAACTGGACGGGGTGGAAGAGCTGCTGGAGGATCTGCGGCGGTTCGCCCCGGTCCCGGTTTATGGGGATGCGTTCGGCGCGAAGGTCTATAAAATTTCCAGAGACCTTCAGGGCGTGCGGCTGACCCATCTGAAGGTCACCGGCGGGACGCTGCGGGTCAAGGATCTGCTCTCCGGCAGCGGAAACGGGGAGGACTGGCAGGAGAAGGCCGACCAGCTGCGAATCTACTCCGGCGCGAAGTTTCAGCCTGCCGACGCTGCGGAGGCGGGGACGGTCTGCGCCGTCACCGGCCTTAGCCGCACCTTCCCCGGCGAGGGACTGGGGGCGGAGGCTGCGTCTGCCCCTCCGACGTTGGAACCGGCGCTGACCTGTCAGGTGTTTTTGCCGGACCGCTGTGACCCCCACACCGCGCTGACGCAGCTTCGGCAGCTGGAGGAGGAGGACCCTCAGCTCCATGTGGCCTGGCAGGAGCAGACCGGGCGCATCAATGTCCAGCTGATGGGGACCATTCAACAGGAGATTTTGCAGCGGCTTTTAAAGGACCGGTTTGATCTCGACGTGACGTTTGGCCCCGGAGCCCTGGTCTATCGGGAGACCATTGCCGCTCCGGTGATCGGCATCGGTCATTTTGAGCCTTTGCGGCACTATGCGGAGGTTCACCTACTGCTGGAGCCCCTGGAGCGGGGCGCGGGATTGCGGTTTGCCTCCGCCTGCCCGGAGGAATCGCTGGCCTTCGGCTGGCAGCGGCTGGTCCTGAGCCATCTCACCGGGCGGAGCCATCCCGGCGTTCTCACTGGTGCGCCCATTACAGATATGAAGATTACCCTTCTGGCGGGGCGGGCCCACGAAAAACACACCGAGGGCGGCGATTTCCGTCAGGCTGCATGGCGCGCCGTACGGCAGGGCCTGATGTCCGCCCAAAGCGTCCTGCTGGAGCCCTGGTACGATTTTTCTCTCACGGTCCCCACAGCCCAGATGGGCCGGTCCATGGCGGATCTCCAGCGAATGGGCGGAGAGTTTGCGCCGCCGGAAACGGAGGGGGAGGACGCTCTGTTTACCGGCTCGGCGCCGGTGTCAGCCCTGCGGGACTATGCGGCGGAGGTGACCGCTTATACAAAAGGTCAGGGACGGCTTGTATGCGTCCCCGGCGGCTACCGGCCCTGTCAAAAACAGGAGGCCGTTGTGGAAGCGGCGGGGTACGACCCGGAGCGGGATTTGGAGAACCCGGCTGACTCCGTTTTCTGTGCCCACGGCGCGGGGTATCTGGTGAAATGGAGCGACGTTCCCACCCACGCCCATGTGGGCAGCGGCCTGCATCTGGACGGGAGACCCGCCGAGGAACGCGCGACGGCCTCCGCTACCCGCCCCTCGTCCTACGCCGGAACGGTAGAGCAGGACAGGGAATTGCAGGCTATATTTGAGCGGACCTACGGCGCGGTGAAGCGCCCAAGTTTTCGCAGGCCTGTGCCCGCAGCGTCCGGCGAAACGGAACGCCCCGTTGCGCCTCGGCCCGCCGGGCCGGAATACCTGCTGGTGGACGGATATAATGTAATTTTTTCCTGGGATGAGCTGAAAACGGTGGCCGCGGAGCGGCTGGATGTCGCACGGAGAATGCTGTGCGACCTGATGAGCAATTATCAGAGCTTTCGCAAATGCGAGGTTATTCTGGTGTTTGACGCTTACAGGGTAAAGGGCGGAACCGAACGAGTGGAACAGTATCACAATATTCAGGTGGTTTATACAAAGGAGACGGAGACTGCGGACTCCTACATCGAGCGGACCACCTATCAGATTGGACGGGAGCATCGAGTCCGGGTGGTTTCCTCCGACGGCGCGGAGCAGGTGATCATTCTGGGCCACGGGGCGCTGCGGGTCTCCGCCGCCGGCTTCCACGAAGAGATGGTTCAAGCCACGGGAGAAATCAGAAACATCCTGCAGAGGAACAATCTGTCCGGAAAGGCCCGCCCCATGCGGGAGGCAATGACGAAAGCGCTGGAGGAAAAGAAGGAATAGCGCGCCCCACGGCCTCTTGCGGACTTGCCGCCGCCTTGCTATAATGATACAGTATATCGGAGAGGTTTTTTGCCGCGGCGACACTTTGCCTGCGGCGTTCACAGGCATTTCCAGCCATGTTTTCGACAAAATCGGCCATACTGACCGAAGAGGTGATCAAATATGACTGCTGAGACCTGCTGGAACCTGTTCTGGGCCACCGGCGTACCGGAATACTATGCGCTGTACCGGGAATTTTTGGAGGCGGCTGCCTCGG
Source organism: Bacillota bacterium (assembly GCA_023395775.1). GTDB lineage: Bacteria > Bacillota > Clostridia > Oscillospirales > Oscillospiraceae > Oscillibacter. The sequence continues at coordinate 834 of JAEWYA010000055.1, read as the reverse complement.
CGTGAGGAGACGGAACCATGAGCGAACTGGTGACGCGCGGCGCGGTGCTGCGGGAGACGGAGACGAAAGAATCGGATAAGATTCTCACCGTGCTCACCCCCGATCACGGGAAGATTTCCGTGATCGCCAAGGGCGCGCGGCGCAAGTCCTGCCGCTTTACAGCTGCCTGCCAGACCCTGGCGTACAGCGAGTTGGCTCTGACTCGTCGGGGAGATTGGTACTATTTGAATGAAGGGACAACCCTGGCGCTGTTCGACGGCCTGCGGGCGGATTTTGAGGCGCTGGCGCTGGGTTTTTACTTCGCGGAGCTGACGGAGGCCGTTTCCTCCCCGGAAATCCCCGCGCCGGAGCTGCTGAGTCACCTGCTCAACGGGCTTTACGCCATGGATACCCTGAAAAAGCCCCGGGAGCTGGCAAAGCCTGCCTTTGAGTGGAAGCTGATGTGTCTTGCGGGATACGAGCCGCTGGCAGACGGGTGCGCCGTCTGCGGCGCGGAGGACCCGGCGGACGCCCGCCTGGACCCGGTACAGGGCGTTTTGCGCTGCGCCGCCTGCGGCGGCGTGGGAAACGGGGCAACGCTCCCGCTGCGTCCGGAGGCGGTGGCTGCTCTGCGGCATATCGTTTATGGAACCCCCGGACGGCTCTATGCCTTTACATTGACCGGGGAGGGGCTAAACCAGCTCTCCGACGCGGCGGAGCGGTATGTGGCCGTCCAGCTGGAGCGGGGATTCCGAACGCTGGACTACTATAAGAGCCTGTCGAATTTATAATACATTTTGTACTATTTCGGATGTTTTATACGAAAAGGATAGATTATGAGCGAATTATTTGAAA
>JAEWYA010000054.1 GCA_023395775.1 Bacillota bacterium | reverse complement strand
AGGCTTCGGCGGCGGCTCCTTCGGGGGTGGCGGAGGCCGTGGCTTTGGCGGAGGCTTCGGCGGCGGCTCCTTCGGGGGCGGCGGAGGCCGGGGCTTTGGCGGAGGTTTCGGCGGCGGCTCCTTCGGGGGCGGTGGAGGCCGCCATTGAGCGTTCCCACGATGGGAACATCAGGCAACGAATGGCGGTCCGGCTTGAAGTACCCCGCGGGAGTGCCATGCGGACTTGTCCACAGGAAGCTTTAGTAAAACGCAGGAACGGAAGGTGATGAGACGCATAGGTCTCAACACCTTCCGTTCATTCATTTTCCCAAGTGAAAATCAAGACAATCACTGGGGAATGCGATTCAGCAGGCCGTCTCTTTACTCATTCGATTTCGTTTGCTCGGTAAAATCCGCATCCACCGCATTTGCCTGAGCCTCGGCGTCCTTTGCCGCCTGCTTAGTAGCCTTGGAAACCTGCCGGGTGATCCAGATGTCGGACACTCCGTCGTACAGCAGGAAAAAGCCGATGATCCGCACAATGGTGGACAGGACGGTGAAGGAGTAAAAAATCAGCACCGCGCCCAGCGCCAGCGTCACAAGACCAAGAATCAGCGCCGCGGACCAGCGTGGATAATCAGCCCGGTGCAGCGTGACGGCGTCCCCGATGTCGCGCAAGCCGTGGATACAGATGAGAACGCCGATCACCCGGGGTACCAGCACGGCCACAAGCTGGGGGCTGGCGATGATCCACGCGCCCAGTGCCGCCAGGATAATGCCAAGCACCAGCATACCGCCGGAATACAGGCTGCCGTCCCGATGGGTGAGAAACAGGATCACATCGATGATCCCGCATAACAGCAAGACCGCTCCCAGAGCCAGGCACAGCATGCTGGCCGAGGTGACGGGCCAGAGAATCAGCACCAGCCCCAATGCCGTGTAGACAACGGCGTTCAACAGCGAGTTTATCTTAATCTTTTTAAAAAAACCGTTCACTTTATTTCCTCCCAACAGTCCGCAAACGAATCTAGTGTGTTTCCCTAGGGTTTAAACCCATTTTTCCTCAGTACAGCTCGGTATACTTTGCCGCGTTTCCCCGCGCTTTCTCCACGGGGTATTTGGCCTCGTTCTTTGTGACCTTTTCGTTCACGATCTCGTCCAGGCCCAGCCCGCAGACGTCCGCCATCAAAATGCAATAGCTCAATACGTCCGCCAGTTCCTCACGAAGCTTGTCCGTTTTGTCCCGGCACTCCAGATCCGAGCCGCTCCACTGAAAGATCTCCAGCAGCTCCGCGGCCTCCAGATTCAGGGAAATCGCCAGATCCTTGGGCGTATGGAACTGCCGCCAGTCCCGGTCGTCCCGGAATTTCAGGACCCGCCTGATCGTCTCGTCTTTCAGCATGTCGCCCCTCCTTATGCCCGAATGGCCCAGCGCAGCTTTGTGGACCGCGCCCGGGGATTCCGGAAGCATTCCTCGGCGGAGGGGCGGGTGACGTCGTCAGCTACCGCGCTGTAAACGCCCTCCCGCTGATGCTGACGGAACGCCTTTTTCACCAGTCGGTCCTCGCCGGAATGAAAGGTCAGCACGGCGGCCCGCCCGCCGGGCTTTAAAACGCCGGGCAGCTTTTCAAGAAAGCTGTAAAGCGACTCAAACTCACTGTTTACGTCGATCCGCAGTGCCTGGAATGTCCGTTGGCAGGATTTTTTGACTGCCTCCTTTCGCTCCCCGGCGGGGAGGAAGGCGAGCGCATCCTCAATGATTCCAGCCAGCTGCTTTGTGGTCTCTACCGCCCCGCCCTGCCGGAAAACCTCTGTAACGGCCTGCGCAATGCGGTCGGCGTACGGTTCGTCGGAGTTTTCCGCCAGCATGGCGGAGAGCTCTCCCTCGTCCAGTTGCCGCAGACGCTCCGCGGCGGTGACACCGGAGGTGGGGTCCAGCCGAAGGTCCAGGGGACCGTCGTATTTAAAGGTGAAGCCCCGCGCCGGGTCGTCGATCTGCATGGAGGAGACGCCCAGGTCCGCCAGGACAAAGTCAAAGAGAACGCCGGGGGCTACCTGATCCAACTGAGCAAAATTCATCCGGCGAATGGTGAGAATATCCGGCCCGAAGCCTGCGGCCTCCAGCCGGGCGCGAGTCTTTTCGGACTCGATGGGGTCAATGTCGGTGGCATACAGATGCCCCTGCCCCTGAAGCTTCTCCAGCATCTTTCGGGAATGGCCACCGTAACCCATAGTCGCGTCGAGGCCGATCTGCCCCGGCCGGATATCCAGAAAATCCAGAATTTCCTCCACCATGATGGGAATGTGCATCCCGGCGGGTGTTTTGCCGCTTTGAAGCACCTTTTCTATGTCGGCGTGGTATTTATCCGGGTCCAGTTCCTTGTATTTTTCCCGGAAACTCCGGGGATGGGTGCCCTGATAGCGCACGCGGCGCCTGTGTTCCTGCTCCATAACGTCAACTCCTTGTCCGGCCTTCGGCAGTTGAATTTCCGCCGCCTTCTGCGATGTACCCCTTCCCGCGCGGCGGCCTGAAATCCAATCGCCAGCGCGCAGGGGTGCAATGCCGCTATAATAGCCGCTTTGCGATATCATAGCACAGAATTGAATAAAAGAGAAGAGGCAGCTGCGGCCCCGCGCGATCCTGCCAGGAAAAAGAAGGGACCCGGCCAAATTGGCCGAGTCCCGGAATTTTTATATTTAGATAAATGCTCTGCGGTCTTCCGCCCGCGGCGGCGTTTCAAAGCGTCAATTATCCAGCGGCTTCATGGTGGGGAACAGGATCACGTCCCGGATGGTATCGGAATTGGTCAGCAGCATGGCGACCCGGTCCACGCCGATGCCCATGCCGCCGGTGGGGGGCATACCGTATTCCAAGGCAGTGAGGAAATCCTCGTCCAACATCTCCGCCTCGTCGTCGCCCCGCTCCCGCAGCTCCGCCTGCTTTTCAAAGCGCCGGCGCTGGTCGATGGGGTCGTTCAGCTCAGAATAGGCGTTGCCCATCTCACTGTGGCAGATGAAGAACTCAAACCGCTCGGTAAGGCGGGGGTCCTGGGGGCTGCGCTTCGTCAGCGGAGAGACCTCCACGGGGTACATGGTGATAAAGGTGGGCTGAATCAAATGCTCCTCCCCCCGCTGGTCAAAGCACTGGTCCAGGGCGTTGCCCCAGGTCTACTCCGCGCTGTCCGCCAGCTCCACGCCCTTGGCC
>JAEWYA010000156.1 GCA_023395775.1 Bacillota bacterium | reverse complement strand
GTCAGCCCCGGTGATATGAGCGCCATTCAGCGGGATTTTAAAGGTTATCCCATCGCCATGGATATCCTCTGCCGCAAGCTCAAGAACGGCGGGGCATACAGCGAGGACATCCTGAATTCGGCCAAGCGCGAGCTGTTCCTTTACTTTGACGAGGCGGTCTATCACCGCTTCGACGCGCCGCTTCAGCAACTTCTTGTGAGCCTTGCGCCGTTTGAGAGCTTCCATCTGGAGCTTGCGAAAATGGTCAGCGGCGACCCCCGGGCGGGGGAGCTGCTGGGCAGCATCCAGCGAGACACCACCATGCTTTTGTTTGACGGACTGGACACCTATCATTTCTGGCCCATCTTTCGGGTGTTTCTGATGTGGGAGCTGCACCAGAAGCTCACCGACGCGGAGCAGCGCAGCTTGTACAGCCGCGCGGCGCTTTATTACGAGCTGCACGACGAGCTGGACAGAGCGCTGGAATGCTACTCCCTTGCGGGAGAGCAGAGCAAGGTGTCCGCGCTGCTGGTGAAAAACGCGGAGCAGCACCCCGGCGTGGGGCGCTACCACGAGTTGCAAAACTACTATTTCGCTCTGCCGGACGAGGACATTCTGAAATCTCCGGCGCTGATGTGCGGCATGAGCATGTTGACCTCCCTGTGCCTGGATTACGAGGCCTCCGAGCGGTGGTACGCCGCGCTGCAGGATTATGCCGCACGACTCAAAAAGACCGATTCCGCGTACAAAACCGTGCAGGGTAAGCTGGCATATCTGGATATTGCCCTGCCCCAGCGGGGGAGCAAGGGACTGATCGAGGTCATCGGCAGCGTGTTCCGGGTCATGACGGACAAGCAGCTCAAGGTGCCGGCGTTTTCCGTCACCAGCACCCTGCCCAGCATCATGAACGGCGGCAAGGACTTTTGCGAGTGGTCGAAAAAGGACGACCTACTGTACGCTGCCATGAAAAAGCCGGTGGAAACCGTGCTGGGCCGGGACGGCGTGGGACTTGCCGACTGCGCGATCTGCGAGAGCAAGTTTGAAAAGGGCGAGGACGTATCGAAACGCCTGCTTACCCTCATGTCGCGTCTGGGCGAGATTCAGGCGCGGGGTACATCGGACATCGAGTTTGCCGTGGTGGGCCTGCTGGCACGGGTGCAGGTATCCCAAGGCAAGGCGCGGGCGGCGCTGGAGGCCATCGAGAGTCTGCGCAAAAAATTTCTCGACACCGGGCAGGCGCGCTTCCTGCCCAACATCGACGCGATGCTCTGCCGCATCCACCTCCGGCTGGGCGATACGGACGCCGCCCGGGCATGGCTGCGGGAAAGGGTGCCAAAAAACGATGCGCGGCTGTGGGCCATGTGGCGCTACCAGTATCTGACGCGGGCGATGGTGCAGATTCTTGAGGGCGACTACAGCGATGCACTGCTCCTTCTGGCACGGCTAAAGCCTTATTGCGAGCACTGCGGACGGGTGATGGACGGCATCCACATCCGGCTGCTCTCGGCGCTGTGCATGGAGCGCGCGGGTGACGCGGAATGGAAGATAGAGCTTTGCGAGGCGCTGGACACCTGCCACGAATATCAATTCATCTGGCCCGTGGCGCAGTACGGCGCGGCAATTCTGCCGCTGCTGGGTTTGTGCGGCTGGGACGCCGACGCGGCGTATCTTGACAGACTGACCTCCGCCGCGCGGGCGCAGGCGGTGGAGTATCCCCGGTTTTTGAAGCGGGAGGTACAGCCCGTGGAGCCGCTGTCGGCGGCGGAGACGCAGGTTTTGAAGCTGCTTTGTCAGAATCTGAGCAATCAGGAGATTGGGGAGATACTGGGCATCAAGCTGCCGACGGTGAAGACCCACGTCAGCCGCATTTTGCAGAAGCTGGGCGTGAGCCGAAGAAGCGAGGCCAGGGCCGCGGCCGAAAAGCTGCGGCTGATATAGGAGGACGCGCGATGGATAAAACCATGCTGATTCTGAAACCTGACGTGACGCTAATTGAACAGGGCTATCAAACCGGCCTTGTGCTGAACGGATGCGTCCGCTTTGCCCAAGACGCGCGGCAGGCCAAAATCCTGCGGGCGCTGGTTCTGCGGCCGCAGTCGCTTGAAAGCCTGATGGCCCTTCTGCACACGCGGGACGACCCGCAGAGCGAAGACGAGAATTCCCTCACCATTGCCGAATTTATTCTGGACTTCAGTGAGTTTTTAGAATCATAAAAAGGAGAAAACTGCAATGCGAAAAACAAAAGAAAAAATCATCTCTCTTTCGTTGACGCTGGCACTTATCGCCAGCCTGCTGCCGGGATTGTCGATAACCGCAAGAGCAGCAACACTTCCCTACGGGATGTCAACCTCATCCATCGGAGTTGGTTCTGGAAGTACGCTTGCGTCCAGCACAACGCAGATCGGCTTTGGTGGCCAGCGATGGTATGTGGTGGGTTTCAACGGAACTGGCATCGACAAGGGCAGTGAATATGTAACGCTACTCGCAAAGGGGTCGATGGGGTCTTCCGCGTTTTTGGATGCCGATAAGACCTATTCAACTTCTTATTCGGGCAGCACACTGCAGTCGTTTATCAACAACCTGCCGAATTCTTATGATTCCCGCGAACAAGCTCTCATGGTCGGCCTGACGTTGGACGAGGTCTCCGGCACGCAGCCGACCAATCAAAAGATTTGGGCGCTGAGTGCAACGGAGGCATCGACGATCTCTTCGAGTGTGCTTGACCTTACTGATGGAGCGTGGGTTCTGCGCACAATGACTGCATACGGCAACGCCCGCACAGTATCCTCCGGTGTTGTAAACGACTATGGCCCTCCCATTGCACAGGCAAACTGTGTTCGCCCCGGTACCGCGCTTGATCTTTCAAAAGTGCTGTACGCCGCTCCAATATCGGGCGCCAAAGATACGACAGTGGGCACAATAAATTCGGTCGCACTCAGCAGTGAAGTCAAGTTCACTATACTCGACTCGAGCCTTGGCCTTACCATTGCCGACGCTCCGACCAATCTGACCAAGGCGCAGGGCAGCTCTATCGGACTTAACTTCAGCGGCGCACAGACAGGAGACGGGAAATATGTTTCCTGCGTTCTCGTGAGTAATGCAGATAGCATGGTCAAGTATTATGCCAAGCTGAGCGCGGATGCCAGCGGAACCTTATCAATACCGATTTCTGCGGACATAATGGCGGGTTCTTATACGCTGCTCATATATAACGAAGAGATATGCTCTGGCGACTACTCCGACTATGCAAGTACGCCGATAAGCATCAGCCTCACGGTGACGGGTTCGGCGAACACGGCCCCGACGCTCAAATCCGGCGTATCGTCAACGGATAGTGTTTCGGTATCCGTGAATAGCGCTTATACCCTCAAACTATCGGATATTTTCACGGATATAGACGAAAATACACTTACCTACAGGGTATACACCAACGGAAGCAGTACTGCGGTTCCGGTAGACGAAAATTATTCTTTTACACCTAAGACTGCGGGAACCACCACGCTTCGGTTTACAGCCTATGACGGCGCGGCTGAATCTGCTCCCTATACGGTTACGCTTACAGCAGGAAACGTTTTGGCAACAGGCATTACGGTTACAGGAGAAAACGGGGCAACCTGTATCGGAAAGAACGGTAGCCTCCAGCTGCACTATAGCTTTCAGCCTTCAAATACCACAAATCAAAACGTCACATGGACGGTAACCATGTCGACACAAGCCGGTGAAGGCAGTGTAGATGCTGGGAACATGCTGAGAACAAGCGGTGTTGTTGATCCATCATGGGGAAGTGGAAAAGCAACGATCCGGGCTACGGCGCAGGACGGTTCTGGCGTTTTCGGCGAGCTTGTGCTTCCAGTTCTACAAAATATCGTAACCGGCATAATAGTAAACGCCTCAGAAACTAACGTTGCGATAGGTGATACCACGCAAATGTCTGCAACCGTGTCTCCAACCGAGGCTAAGCAGGATATTACTTGGAGCATATCCTCGGGTTCCGGTATCGCATCTGTTTCAACAACCGGTTTAGTAACACTCACCGGCTCAGGCACTGTCACAGTTCGTGCAACGGCGCAAGACGGTTCAGGCCTTTTCGGCGAGAAGACTTTAACTGTAAAGGCCCTACAGGTTGCACCTTCGGCCCCGACAATGGCATCCAAAACGGAAACTACCGTCACGCTTAACGCTATCACGGGCGCGGAATATAGTACTGACACATATACCTGGCAGAGCGGCACGACCTTTACTGATCTTGAACCTAACACAGCCTACAGCTTTTATGCAAGAATGGCGGGGACTGATACTTTGAAAGTTTCCTCATCAAGTCCAGCGCTTTCCGTAACGACGGAAAAAGCAACTCTGGGCGGATCTGTTTCCATCACTGGGACGTTCAAGTGTGGTCAGAACCTCAACGTGAACACGAGCGGAATGACTGCTGATCCGAGTTGTAGTCTTGGAACAATTTCCTACCAATGGACAAGGGAAGGCTTAAATATATCCGGAGCAACAGGCAGTACCTATAGTCTCGTTGCGGCTGACTTGGGCAAGGTTATTAATGTAACAGTTGCTGCGGAAAACTGCACGGGAAACATCAGCTCAAGCAACTCTGCCGCAACGGCGAAAGGTGATCCGGATTACACCGCACCCACCGGACTTATGGCAGCCTGGGGCGATACGCTGGAAGACGTGGTGCTACCGGAGGGTTTTTCATGGGAAGGCTCAGAAACCACCGACGTAGGAGAATTAGGAGACCATAACTTCACTGTCAAGTATACGCCGGATGACACGGCCAATTACAATATCATTACCAATATTTATGTCACCATTACGGTGGGAAAAAAGGACCCCAATTGTACCGCTGCACCTGCTGCTTCGGCAATTACCTATGGGCAGACGCTTGCGGACTCCATACTTTCCGGCGGAACATCTAATGTAGAGGGCAACTTTGCATGGGCGACAGAAACAACAGAGCCTTCCGTATCAGACAGCGATACGACGGAGTATTCCGTTACATTCACGCCGACAGATACGGAGCATTATAATGCAATCAACGTTCCCGTAAAACTGACGGTCAACAAGGCCATGTCTTTTATTACCTCTGCGCCTGCCGCTTCTGCAATCACGTATGGACAAATGCTTTCGGAGTCCATCCTTTCAGGAGGGAGTGGCAGTGTAGCGGGCAGCTTTGCTTGGACGGACGGAGCGACGAAACCATCCGTATCCGACAGCAATACGACAGCATACTCCGTGACATTCACGCCCATAGACAATAATTATGCGCCATCAACAACAACTGTTACGCTAGTGGTGAACAAATCTACTTTTTCCGTTGCTGCGCCGACAAATGGCATAGTAACCGACGGTGAAACAAACACATTTAGTTTTACCGTGGTTAGTGGATATGAAATGTTGCCATTATACGAATACACCGCTAACGGCACGACTTGGATAGCTTTGTCAGCTTCAAATGCAACGCTTATAGACTCGACAATCACAATTTCTGTGGGTAATATTTCCGGTACTGTGCAGGTGCGTGTCAAAGAATCTGGTGATCATTCTGCAGGCACGGTGCTTACGTCATCAGCTTTTACCGGCTCCATTGAAGGCACTGTAACCATTTCCGGTACTGCAAAATGCGGACAAATGCTGACGGCGAACGTTATCGGAGCACAGTCAGACGCAATATTTTCCTACCAATGGGAGAGATCAGTTGGCGGTATCACAAGCAATATTGGAACAGGCAGCACGTATACTCTGTCTGCGGATGACATCGGAGCGACGATCACCGTGACCGCAACCGCAACAAACTACGATGTCACGCTGAAAAGTGCGGCGACTGAAGCAGTGGTCGAGGCTTCTGTGCCTGCCGCACCTAGCGCGCCGACAGCGGCAACGGTCGGAACCGATAGCATTACACTTAATCCCATTACCAACGCAGAATACAGCAAGGATGGAATTATTTGGCAGGATAGCCCGACTTTCGGCGAGTTGTCGACCGCGACATCTTACACTTTCTATGCCCGCATTAAGGAGACCGGTGGGCAGTCTGCATCTGAAAACAGTTCCGTAGCAACAATTTACACGAGACCGGCAGCGCCTGACGCATCGGATGCGATCATCAACTATGCGAACGAAACAATTTCCTTTGGAACTGCCTATGAAATGAATACTGCTTCGACGTTTGACGGTTTAACAATCGTAACCGGTGATAACATCAGCAATTATGTTGACTCATGCATATATATACGGCAGAAGGCTGTTGTGAATGGCACGCCAGAAAGCACGGCGACGGCGATAGCCGTTCCCGCGAGATCAACTACAGCACCGACCATATCAAACGTGAGCGGAACTCTTTCTTCCGGATTTACAGTCGCCGCGACGGTGACAGTGACCGAAAGTGGCACCTTTGTATACCGTGTGGACAACGGCGCGTGGCAGACCTCCAACGTGTTTGCGGGTCTTGGCATCGGCACGGCGCATACCTTTGAAGCGGCTTATGCGGCGACGGCTTCGGCGTTCCACTCGGCTTCTGATTCGGAGGCAAAAACATGGGTTTCGTCTGATTTCACAGCAGCGCAAATTGCGACACTAATCACCACAATCAACGCTCCCACAAAAGATACGACAAGCATGACGCTCCCCACAGTCCCCTCAGGTTTTACGGTGGTAATCAAGCATGTATCCCCCGATGCAACTGTGTTGGCAATTAGCGGAACCATTACCCCACCCAGTGCAGAAACGACGGTTAAGGTCGTGCTGACGGTTACAAAAACAAGTGACAGCACGACGGCAGATACGGCGGAAATCTCCGTGATCATCCCTGCAAAGACTGTCTCTAACTCCGGAAGCGGGTCATCCTCCAGCAGCACCACTGCCAACGCCGTGTCAGTTCCGATTTCCAGCAATACCGGCACTGCAAACGTGTCCGCTTCCGTTTCCGGCAGCACGGCGACAATTTCTGCCGCGAACAGCCAGCTTTCTACGATTGCCTCCGCATCTAAGGACACCGGCACCATCACGGTAGACGTCTCCGGCCTAAAGGTGAACGCTGCGACCATTCCCTCAAAGGTGGTTTCCGCCGTACAGAGAGCAGAAGGTTCTGAAGGACTCGCGGTTGCCCTGCCCACAGGCACGGTTGCGCTTGACAAGCCTGCACTGGCGTTTGTCGAAGACAAGGGCGACATGAAGTTCTCCGTAGAGACTGTCAATAACAGCAAGCTCACCGACAGCCAAAAGGCTACGCTTGGCAGTCAAGCTGGTTCTGCTACCGTGGTGGATGTCAACGTCTACGCAGGCAGCAGCAAGGTCAGCACGTTTGGCGACGGTAAGATTACCGTTTCCGTTCCCTACACGCTGAAATCCGGTGAGAACTCGGACAGCATTACCGTTTGGTTTATCAACGACAACGGTAGCATCGAGCCAAAGACTGCCAGCTACTCAAATGGCAAGGTGACCTTTACCACCGAGCATCTATCACAGTATTTAATTGTGAATTTCCCGTTTGCGGATGTGGCTGAGAGCGCATGGTGCTACGGCAGCGTGGCCTATGCCTACAATAACGGCCTATTTGACGGTACCTCTGCTACGGGATTCAGCCCCAATGCGACGGCGAACCGCCAGATGATCTGGATGGTGCTGGCGCGTATGGACGGCAAAACGCCCGCCAACATGGCGGAAGCCAAGGCGTGGGCTGTGGAAAACGGCATTTCCGACGGCTCCAACCCCACGGGAACCATCACCCGCCAGCAGATGGCGGCTATCCTGTACCGCTACGCACAGCACAAGGGGTACGATACCACCCAAGGCGGTATGGCTATCCGGGAATTCTCCGACTACGGCAGCATTTCCACATACGCGCAGTCCGCGCTGGCGTGGGCAGTGAATGCCGAACTTGTGCAGGGTAGTCACAATCAGGTGATGCCTTTTGGCGACGCCACCCGTGCGCAGGTAGCAACGATTCTCCAGCGCTTTAGCCAGAACTTGGCAAAATAAGCGGTGACAGACAAAAATCCGGACTTTGAAAGTTTAGATCCTTAAAAACACCTTTGAAGTAAAAAGAGGGTTCCGACGATATCGTCGGAACCCTCTTTTAGGTCTGGTTCTTAACCAGACCGCCCGAAAGGTTCGGGTATCCCTTTGCCCCGCATACGAAAAAAGTCTTCCTTTATTGAACAAGTGTAACCGTCAAATCTGAAAGCGGATTGAAAACGCGCCAAGAGAAATAAGATAATGTAGGGACAAGTAGCGCTATTTGTGGCTACTTGTCCCTACAAATTTCAGGAGGTGTGTCGGATGAAAGTTAATGAAATAAAGCACCAGGCAAAACTTCAGGAGTGGCATGATAATATTTTGGACTGCCGGAGCAATGGTATAGCGGTATCCAGATGGTGCGAGGAACATCGTGTACATCCGACAACTTATTATAAATGGGAACGAGAAATTTTCGGAGGTGTTGGCAAAGAACTTGTTATGGGAGAACGGCAAGCAGTAGCTCCAATATTTGCAGAATTGCCGATGCCAAAGGGACCCCAACATTCCAAGTCAAGTGCTGAAGTAATTGCAACTGTTCATTTTGAAACCACATCGGTAGACATCTACACTGGTACCGACATAGATGTTGTGGCTTCGCTATTCAAATTGCTGCGTTATGCTGAATGATTTCACTGGAGCCGACCGAGTTTACATTGCCTGCGGGTATACAGATCTGCGCAAAGGGATTGACGGGCTTGCCAGTATAGTGCAGCAGCAGTTCCAGCTTGACCCCTTCACCAACACGCTGTTTCTGTTTTGCGGACGCCGCCGTGACCGGATTAAGGGCCTCTATTGGGAAAAAGATGGTTTCATTTTGCTCTACAAACGATTGGAGCAAGGGGCATACCAGTGGCCGAGAAGCAAAAATGAAGTCCGTGCCCTCACTTCTCAGCAGTACCGCTGGCTCATGGAAGGGCTTAAAGTTGAGCAGCCAAAAGCGCACCAGGCGGTGACTGGATTGAGTATGGTATAACACCGGAGAACGCTTGAAAACACTGGATTTCTGATGGGCTTTGTGGTATAATTTGACCATGAAAATGATGTTGAAAACAGACACAAGTAACGCCGAAATGGTTTCCATTTTGAGCGCGGAAAATTTATCCCTACGCAAAGAGGTTGAAGACCTTTCCAAACAGCGCGACTGGCTTATGGAGCAGATGCGCCTTATGAAGAAAAAGGTCTTTGGCTCTTCATCCGAGAAGAGCAGCGAGGAAGTTTTGGAACAGCTCAGTATGCTCTTTGACGAGGCCGAAGCGCAGCTCTCTACGGCGGAAGCTGTGGAAACCGCTTCTGTTGCCGGATACACCAGAAAGAAGCGCACCGGCGGCGTGGAAGAAATTCTGCCTGACAATGTGCCGGTTGAGGTGGTGGAACACCGCCCGGATGCAGCTGCGCTCAACTGCCCGGAATGCGGCACTCTCATGACTGAGATTGGCAAGGAAGTCCGGCGTTCTCTGGTGATTACTCCAGCGCAGGTGAAAATTCGTGAAGACTGGTTCTATACCTATGTTTGCGAGAAGTGCAAGCAGGAAGGAACGGAAACGCCCGTATTAAAAACAGAAAAGACGCCGTCTGTGATACCCGGCAGCTATGCGTCCCCGGAAGCGATTGCGCACATCATGGTGCAAAAGTATGTGATGGGGTCTCCGCTGTACCGGCAGGAACAGGAGCTTAACCGTGCTGGTGTGATGCTGTCCCGGCAAACCATGTCCAACTGGATTCTGCGGGCGGCAGAGGATTGGCTGAAGCCCATCTACGAGCAGCTCCACCGGCAGCTTGTACAGCGGCAGGTGCTCCATGCGGACGAAACTACCTTGCAGGTCCTGCATGAGGACGGCAAGAAAGCTCAATCCAAGAGCTATATGTGGCTGTATCGCTCCAGTGGTGACGCCGAGCATCCAATTATTCTGTATGAGTACAAGCCGGACAGAAAGGCTGAGAATGCAGCGGCATTCTTGGACGGCTTTTCTGGTTGGCTTCATGCAGACGGATACCAGGGCTACCACAAGCTTCCGGAGAATATCCGTGTGGTTGGATGCTGGGCACACACCAGACGAAAATTTGATGAAGCGGTGAACGCACTTCCACAGCCAGAGAGAGCTGGCTCTGCAGCACTGGAGGGGCAGCAGTATTGCACAAAGCTGTTTGCCATAGAGAAGGAGCTTGCAAAACTCACGCCGGAAGAACGTTACGAACAGCGGCTAAAACGGGAAAGGCCCGTTTTGGACGCTTTGTGGGTGTGGTCTCAAACACGGAAGGCTCCTCCGAAATCTGTTCTTGGCAAAGCACTGTACTATTTGCAGGAGCAGTGGCCCTATCTGATCCGTTATCTGGAGGATGCTCGACTGGAGCTGAGCAACAACCGGGCGGAACGAAGCATTAAGCCTTTTGTGATGGGCCGGAAGAACTTTCTATTCTCAAATACTCCAGGCGGTGCACAAGGAAGCGCAACTATTTTTAGTCTGATTGAGACTGCCAAAGAGAATGACTTTGACCCATTCCGCTATCTGGTGTGGGTACTAAGCAAAGCTCCTGCTTTGTCCACCGCCGATGCCGAATGGAGTGAAAGACTTACACCGGCCTATGCTCCAGAAAGTTGCCGTAACTTACAACCGAAAAACAGCACCACTTAAAATCTATGGGCCTGCCTTTTTTGGCAGGCCCATTTTATATCCTCATTTGACGGTTACGAACAAGTTTTGCAATAAAGTTAGAATACACAAAACGGTGAAAATAGCGGAATCTAATATCAAGGTGTTCTCATGGCTAAATATAAACATCTGACTATTGACGAAAGGCACGTTATTGAACAGTGCCTCAACAAGCAAAAATCGTTCAAAGAAATAGGAAGAATGCTGAACCGTGATCC
>JAEWYA010000035.1 GCA_023395775.1 Bacillota bacterium | reverse complement strand
GGAGGTGGAGGGCATTCCCATGCGCGGTACCCTCTCCGGCGGCCTGCGGGGCATTCTGGCGGACGGTCCGCCGGTTTTCAACGGAATGAAGGCCGGGGATGTGGACCCCCGGGGGCAGGAGGCCAATTGCTTCACCGCGTCGGACAAGGCGCTGGCGGTGGGCGGCGGCGTGCTGGAGGCTTTTTTTCACCTGACGCGGGGTGCTTAATGTAAAAACACGGGCCGGTATCTTTTGATATCGGCCCGCGTTTCTCGTTATCTTGTTGGAGGATTGAAGATCAGTAGGCGCTCTCCATCTCCTGGACCTGCCGGTAAAGCCGGTCATTCACCGGAACGGCGATACCGTGCTTGGCCGCAAGGCGGCGGATTGTTCCGGAAAACAGCTCCACCTCGCTTTTCCGATGCGCTTTTCCATCCTGCCGCATGGACGGCTCCCCGTTGGCGGGAAATGCCCGGATGATGGAGTCCCACTCTGCCACGTCCTGCTCGGACAGCGGCACACCTTCGGCGTTGGCCACTTGGACGACCTCCCGCATGGCGCCCAGCATGGCTTCCCGGGCCGGACCCGGAACCTGCAGCTCGCCATATCCGCACTGGAATACCATGGCTGCTTGATTACAGCCTGTATTGCACAGCAGCTTGCTCCACATGTGGACCTGAATGTTCTCCGGCAGGCAATAGGGAAATTTTACACGATCGAAAAAGGCAGTCAGCGCCCGCAGACGGCAATCGTCCTGTCCCATGGGAACGCCTAGCGCCAGCTCACCAAAGATGGGGCAGGTGGCCCGGTTGCCATCTTTGACGGCGGACATCTTCTGGGCGACGCACCAGACGATCTTCTCTTTTCCAAAGGCGTCGGATAGAATCTGCTCACTGGAAATTCCATTGAGGGCGGAGATGACGGTGGTGTCCGGTCCCACCAAATGGCGGCATTCGGTGATGCTGGACTCCAGCGCGCCGAACTTCACCGAGAACAGCAAAAGGTCCAGCGGTTTGTTCTCTGCCGCCGCGTCGGCATAATGAAACGCGCAGCGCTCCCCGTTGAGGAACACGCCCTCTTTCTTGTAGCGGGCAGTGCGGTCCGCATTCGCCAGGACCTTCACGTTTTCATATCCCGCGCCCTGCGTGAGCTGATGAGCAAAAATGACGCCCAGTGCACCCAATCCAACAATACCGACCGTTTGAATTTCTTTCATTGTAAGCTCCCCTTTTTTATATAATGAATAAAAAAGCGGGGGCCGACAGGCTCCCGCTTTGGAGGCTCAGCATGCGATCTTTTCCAGCCAGCGCAGGTCATAGGGCTCAAACACCGCTTTCGCATAAGCGTCCACGTCCAGCTTGGTACCGTCCCAGTCGGAGTGAATGTCGCCATTCTGCTTGATAAGGATATCGTACAAAATGTCATAGGTCACACCGTCCCTGTCGTCCCGCTCCACGATCGTGGAGTAAGGCAGGGTCTTGTGATAGGTTAGCTCCATGCCCTTATAGTCAAAGTGGAATCCGCAGCGCATCCGGCAGCCGTCCAGACCGGTATACCGGGAGATCTTCTTCAGATCGCCGAGGATCATGTCGCCGGCCTCATCATAGAGGTTTTCCGGTGTGGTGGCGGTATAGTCAAAGCGGAACTGGATGCTGGCGCCGGGAATTTTGCGGAATCGCTCCAGATAGGGAATGAGGCCCGCCTTCGGATAATCTTTGTAGAGCACGCAGTTGATGCGGAAGGGAACCGCCAAGCGGCTCAGCAGCGCGTCGTTGGACTCCACCACGTACTTCTGCATATGGCGGGAGACGTTGATACAGGTGATTTTATCCCGGTTGCGGCGGGTGAACTCCACAATGTCGCTCTCGGACTGGTGCTCGGATACCGGCAAAGTGGTGTTAATATAGACTTTGTGGGTCGCCGGAATATGGTCCAGCATGCTTTGCAGCACGTTGAGGTCGGCCAGCGGCTCGCCGCCGGTAAAGACAAAGTCGCACTCCGGCGTAATGGCATCCATTTGGTCAATGCTCCGGCAGATGTTCTCTGCGGAGAACCCCGTCAGGTCGGCATACTCCCCTTTGTTGATGCAGAAGGGACAGTGATTATGGCAGTCGTAGGGGACGAAGATGGTGACGGTGGCGCCGCCTTCCCGCGTCTTATAGGGATGAATCATGTTGATCGGCCTTTCCGTTAAGAATCAAGGAAAATGGAGGCGGCATGTCCTCCAGCTTTTCATATACGATTTAACATTTTACTTCATTATTTTGAAGAGGTCAAGAGAAACCGCGAAAAATAGCGATGAAAAAATCAGGAAACAGGGAAAATGCTGTACATAGCCGGCGGCAAATGCTATAATAATCGAAAAATGACCGAGCGCTTGGATTTGGGCGCGGGTTTGGAAAGGAGGCGGGCGCGATGACCGCGTTGCAGTCTGTGCTGGATGCTCTGACGGCGGTGCTAGCAGCCTATCCGCTGGCGGGTACGTGGTTTTCCGCCGTTGTGCGCTTTTTGTTCCCGGTGCTGGCGATACTGATTCTCACGCGGGCGATCCGGGGCCTTTTGAAGATCCCCCATACGCCGGAGACCTGGGGCCAGCTGAGTCTTCCAAACGGCACGCCCATCCCCTTGACCCATTGGGAGAATATCATTGGCCGGAACAAAACGGCGGACGTGCTTTTGACCTACCCCAGCATTTCCCGGCAGCACGCGGCTCTTTGCCGGGGCGAGGCCGGTGACTGGACGCTGTATGATCTGGGCTCCAGGGGCGGAACGGAGTTAAACGGCGAGGCGGTTGTATCTTCCGCCCCTGTGAAGATGGGTGATACCATTACCCTGGGCGGTGTGCCGCTGATCTTCCTGCCCCAGACTTTGGGGGAGCGGGAGGAACTGGAGCGCCGGCGGCAGGCCGAACGGCCCGCCGCTGTCTGGCCGTCGTTTTTGTGGCTGACGCTGTTTCAGGTCCTGACCTGCCTCCAACTGATTGTGGCCGAAGGGACGGAGGCGGCGGTCACACTGCCGCTGACCTTTCTGGGCCTGACGGCGGTGATGTGGATTTATTACGCGGCGCTGCGGGCAACGAAATGCGTGGGCTTCGAGATGGAGACCATTGCGTTTTTCCTGTCCACGCTGTCCCTCTCCATCACGGCGTCTTCCGTGCCGCAGTCTCTGCCCAAGCAGTTTATTGCGGTGGTGCTGGGACTGGGACTGTTTTTGTTCCTGGGCCTGTCTTTGCGGGACTTGAGCCGGGTGCAGAAGCTCCGCTGGCTCTCCGCCGCCGCAGCCATAGGACTCTTGGGAATCACGCTGGTACTGGGCAGCCGTGTGTTTGGGGCGAAAAACTGGATTATCTTGGGGCCGCTGTCCTTTCAGCCCTCTGAAATTGCGAAGATCTGCTACATCTTTGCCGGGTCTGCCACACTGGAGCGCCTGTTCCGCAGACGGAACTTGACGCTGTTTATCATTCTCACCGGCGTTTGCATCGGATGCCTGGGCCTGATGAGCGACTTCGGCACCGCCGCCATCTTTTTTGTCACGTTTTTGGTCATCGCCTATCTCCGCTCCGGAGATTTTGCCAC